>OMJB01000099.1 GCA_900299255.1 Sphingobacteriales bacterium | reverse complement strand
GGCGTTGCTGCAACCGAAAAAGCGAATACGGATTTCACTATATTCCCTAACCCGGCAAATACCAGAATATTTATAACATTTGCTGACCCCATGTCTCAGGCATATTATGTGCGTATCACCAACTCTTTAGGAAGAACGATGTATATGCTGCCACGCCCGCAGCTGACTGGCGGAATTGATGTTAGCGGTTTTGCTCCTGGTACTTATTATTTACAGGTAACTGACGAACAAACAAAAATGGTTACAACGAAACAATTCGTGAAGTTATAATTTCAGATATTCGATAATTATTTTAATTTTGCATAGGTGCTTGCCGCTATTTTCTGGTTTGATAGCAGGCAGGCACCTTTAATTTAAAACCAAAATCAAAATGGGACACTATTTGAAGGCATTATTGCTGTTTATACCTGCAATAGCTTTGTTTGGATTTGCAGTAAGCAATGAAGGCAGGGCGGTAAAAGATTTCAGCCTCCTGAACACAAACGGCAAAACAGTAGGCCTTAAAGATTACCCTGATGCAAAGGGTTTTATCATTGTGTTTACATGTAACCATTGCCCCTTTGCCAAGTTATACCCGCAGCGGTTGAATAAGCTCAACAGCAAATATCAGCCGCTGGGTGTTCCGCTGATAGCCATTAGTTCTACTGATACGTTGTTATACGAGGAAGATACCTACCCGATGATGGTTGCCAAATCGAAAAATGAGAATTTTAATTTTCCCTATCTTTTTGATGAATTTCAGAAAGTAGCTAAAGATTTCAAAGCACAAAAGACACCTCATGCGTTTGTGATATGGAAAGAGAACGATAAATGGGTGATAAAGTACAATGGCGCAATAGATGACAACGGAGCCGAACCCGATCATGTCACAAAGCCGTATGTCGCAGATGCGGTTGATCAGCTGCTGGCTGGAAAGGAGATTGCAGTTAAAGAAACAAAATCAATCGGTTGCCAGGTAATTTTAAGGAAATAATATCAGTTGTTAAACGGTGCCTGGCCCGGCGTTCAGGAAGAGTGTTATAACGAAGAAAGGCTGAATTACTCAGCCTTTCTTCGTCATAACTAGGATATTTTCGATTAAGCGTTAGCTTTCTGCAATTTGTTTATGATTGCAGCCTGGAGCAGGTAGTAAGCCCCAAATAGCAGGATACTGCCAGACAAATCGCCAATGAGTGTATTCTTGAAAAACGGTATAGCAGCAATATAGGTGTTAGCCAGTCCGGTTAATCCAGTGCCATAATGGTACAAATCCGTTTTGCCCAACTGCATTGACAAGAACACGCCAAAGTTGCTGAGTGCAAAGAATACAACTGATCCCAGCACGGTAAAACCAAGTACACGCAGAGCTTTTGGTTGGCTTATGCCTCCACCCAGCAATGTTACTGCCAGCAAAGAAACGTACACAAAGAACTGCTCTATACCGTAAAAACCCTGCCACGTGGTGAATAATGCGATATAGGTATCGCCCATAAACTGTGCCAATAATGGTAAAAGGAAAGCAATGCGCTTATCTTTGATCACTGCACCGCTGAAAAGCCCTAACGCACAAAGCGGGGCAAAGTTGTACAAGTGCATTTCATGGTTAACTATACGAGCCACTCCGGCCATAATAATCAAGCCTGCTGCAATCAGTATATTTAGTTTAATGTTTTTCATTAGTTGTCTGTTACTGCAAATTTATACAAAAATAGATGACCACAATATATTATGCTTCAAAAGTTATTCACTGAGATATGGGTGCCCCGTTAGTTATTTCTTAGGAGTATCGTAGGCCCATTTGAGATAGGTAGCGCCCCAGGTGAATCCTCCGCCAAAAGCTGCAAGTACAATGTTGTCTCCTTTGTGCATTTTATCTTCCCATTCCCATAGGCACAATGGTAGTGTGCCATTTGTAGTATTTCCGTATTTCATGATGTTCACCATTACTTTTTCCGGGGGCAGGTTCATTCGTTCGGCGGTAGCATTTATGATACGCATATTGGCCTGATGCGGCACCAGCCAGGTTACATTTTCTGCAGTCAGGTTGTTTCGTACCATGATTTCTGCTGCTACCTCAGCCATGTTTTTTACGGCAAATTTGAATACATGTTGCCCTTCCTGGTACACAAAATGTTCTCTGTTCATCACGGTTTCTACGGTGGCTGGTTTTACAGAGCCACCAGCTTTCTGGTGCAGGTATATGCGCCCGCTGCCGTCAGTTCTTTGCAATGAATCTATCATGCCGTATCCCTCATAGTTAGGTTCAAGCAGCACTGCACCCCCACCGTCACCAAAAATAATGGCCGTAGTCCGGTCTTCATAATTCATTATTGAGCTCATTTTATCTACGCCTATCACAATAACTTTTTTGTGCTTTCCGGTTTCTATAAACTGAGCACCCACAGTAAGCGCAAAAATAAACCCGCTGCACGCCGCGCCTACATCGTATCCCCATGCATTTGTCATCCCCGCTTTATCGCAAATGATATTTGCTGTAGCAGGAAACTGCATATCTGGAGTGGTAGTAGCGCAGATAACCAGTTCAATTTCTTTTGGGTCAATTCCTCTTTTTGCAATCAATTCCTTCACAGCTTCAACCGCCATATCGCTGCTTCCTTTGCCCTCGCCTTTCAGCACACGCCTTTCTTTAATACCAGTCCGTGTTTGAATCCATTCATCGGTGGTATCCATCATTTTTTCCAACTCTGCGTTTGTCAGGCGGTATTCGGGAACATATCCACCTACCGCAGTTATAGCAGCATGAATTTTCTGCATTTATAATTATTTAAAGTACAAAATTAGAACAATTGAATGATTGGCTAAGCCATGGTTATTACAATACTTAACTGCAATCAGCTACAATTGGGTTTAATTATTAACTACCGGGTTGTTAGGTATTCATTCCGCCGCACACACTGATAACCTGTCCGGTAACGTACAAACTCATATCAGATGCCAGGTACAATGCGGCATTGGCTACATCTTCAGTTTTTCCAAAACGGCCCAGTGGTATTTTTTCAAACCATTTTTCTGCGCCGCCGTCTTTGAGGTAATGGGTCATGTCAGTTTCGATAAATCCCGGAGCAATAGCGTTGCAACGGATATTTCTGCTGCCAATTTCCTGTGCAATACTTTTCGTAAATCCAATTATTCCGGCTTTGCTGGCCGCATAAGCACTCTGCCCGCCATTTCCTTTTATCCCCACAATGGAACTTAAGTTGATTATGCTGCCCGACCTGGCTTTCATCATAGGCCTGATGACCTGTTTTGTTAGGTTGTACACACTCTTTAAGTTGGCTTGAATAACTTCATCCCATTGCTCCTGTGTAAGCCGAAGCAGCAGATTATCCCTGCTTATACCCGCATTGTTGACACAGATATCTATAGTTCCAAACTCCTTAACTACATCATTTGCCAGCTGCTCCGCAGCAGCATAAATACCTGCATCGCTTTTGTATCCTTTTGCTTTTACACCCAGGCTTTCCAGTTTTGCCTCCAGGGCTCTCGCTTTTTCGTCCGAAGAAAGGTACGTAAAGGCAATGCTGGCACCTTGCTCTGCGAATTTTAACGCAATACCTTCCCCGATACCCCTGCTTCCACCGGTAATCAGTGCGGTTTTATTTTCAAGCAATCTCATTAATTATTTTTTGGACTGCTAAAGTAATCAATGCAATTGATAAGTTGTAATCGGCGTGTACTTTTAGCCATTCTCTACCCCGGAAAAAATATTAGTATATATTTAATTGCTATTTTTAAGCCTAGGAATGTTCGACGTAAGAAATGATTTTTAGTTATTCTGTGAAAGATGTTTCATGGTTGTTTATTGCTTAACTTATACAGCTATGTTGCCTACATTTGCGCAGTTAAAGCTAAAATCAAAGCGATGAGTTTTCATGAATCTATACGCGAACAGGAGCTGGAATTCATTAGCAAACAAAAAATGTTTTTTGTTGCAAGTGCACCATTGCAGCAAAATGGGCATATAAACGTTTCCCCCAAAGGGTCAGACAGTTTTAGGGTTTTGGCACCTAATAAGGTTATGTATATGGACCTCGTAGGGAGCGGAAATGAAACTTCGGCGCATCTACTGGAAAACGGAAGAATCACATTTATGTTCTGCTCTTTCGATGGGCCACCAAACATACTTCGGCTTTACGGCAATGGCGAGACGATTTTGCCAAAAGATGAAAGATGGCCAGAATTATCGGCAATGTTCACACCGCGGCTATCAAACAGGCAGATTATAATGGCAGATATTTACCTGGTGCAGAATTCCTGTGGCTATAGTGTGCCTCTTTATGACTATGTAGGAGAGCGTGATTTTGCACAGAAATGGGAGGATAAGAAAGGCTATCAAGGGCTCGAAGAATATAAAAAGGAAAAGAATAGAATTAGCCTTGACGGTTTGCCAACTGCATTGTTTTAGCAGGTTTCTTTAGTCGGTCAGCAACCAAGTTTCCATCATCCCTTTTCCCTTAATCTCTATTTGCCCCCTGCTCACAAAATTATGTTTGTTTTCAAGAGCCTTCTTAAAACGGTCTGTACAGTGTATTTCGCCCGCTTTGCCGGTTGATTCCATTCGGCTGGCAGTGTTTACCGTATCGCCCCATAGGTCGTATATGAATTTTCTCCGCCCGATAACCCCTGCAACTACCGGCCCACAATCCAAGCCTATTCTGAATTCGATAGGCGTACCGTCAGGTGCTTTGAAGCCTTTCATTTGCTTTTTAATTTCCACAGCCATTTTAGCTGCTGTTTCTGCATGGTGTGGATTAGGTTCCGGCAGGCCGCTTACTGCCATATAACAGTCTCCTATAGTTTTAATCTTTTCAAGCCCGTATTTTTCTGCTATCATATCAAAGATAGTGAACACATGGTTGAGCATATTCACCACTTCTTTGGGGTTGCGGCTGTTTGAAAAGGTTGTAAACCCGGCCATGTCTATAAATAGGATAGATGCATGGTCAAAATAATCGGCAATAGGATGCTCTTTCTTTTTCAGCCGATCGGCTATTTTTTCAGGAAGAATATTGAGCAGCAGGTTTTCTGACCTTTTTCTCTTGCGTGTAATAAAAATGATTACTACCAGCAATATCCCTATTCCTATCAGTGTGAATGTGATCTCAATTCTTTTCTTACCAATTTCAAGTTCACCAATCTTCATCTGGTTTTCCAGTTTTTCTGCGTCCAGCTTATGCAGTATGAATTTTTGGTTTTCCTGGGCTTTTGACAACGCTGTAGCACTGGTGCGTGAAAGCACGCTGTCTTTGGCTCTCATCGCTGAATCTGCATAAAGGTATGCTTTGTGATAATCCCCTTTGGCACCATACAGCCGCGAAAGTTCCGTATATAATTGCACTGCCAGCTGATGTTCAGGCCAGAAAGGCCTGTTTTCTGCAAGCGATGCTGCGTTTCTCAATAATTTCTCTGACTTATCATATGCTCCCTGATCATTGTATATCGTGGCTAAGAAGCACATTGAGCTTACCGCGTTTTTAATGTTTGTAGTGGACAGTGAAATTTCAATGTCCTTTTCTAACAGTGGTATTGCATCAGTGTATTTCTTTTGCCGGAAGTAGCATATTCCAATATTGCCTTGCGAAATACCTTTCCAGGCTATATCGTTCAACACAATAGAATTGGTATAGGCATCCTTAAAATACAATATGGCGCTGTCGTACATTCCTTTATGCCTGTATGACATGCCAATAGTATTTGAAATAGAACAAAAGATGTCTTTTCTGGAAGTATTCTTAAGTTATCTGGCTTCCTGCATGTACTTAATGGCATTTTCATAATCTTCATATCGGTAATAAATCCCGCCAAGGCTATATGTGTATGTTTGCCTGGCTGGAAATTCTTCACTGTTGAAGTTTTTGTAGATATCGTACGCTGCCATGTACTGCTCAATAGCCTCACTTTGCAATTTTTTACTGTTTCCATAAAAATCGCCAAGTGCCTGAAGTGCGTACGCCTCCACATATTTCAGTTGGCTTTCATGGGCATCCGCATAAATTTGTTTAAGTTCTTTTTCAACAGCATCTGTTTTACTTGCCGGGTCTTTGGCAGCATGTTCACACCCGAAAATTCGGACGATAAAATCTAGTTCACGATCATTAATTCTTTTAGCATGTTGAACCAACGTGACCAGTGAATCAGTCAAACTGCTGATTGGTTTGTCGAAATAATTTCTGTTGGTATCTAAATAAAGGAATTTATCCCTGAAACTGTGAAAAGCTGGCAATGGGCGCTGTGCAAAAGCGCTAAAAACAACGGTTACAGATATCAGGGTAAACAGGTACTTCATATTCTTAGTTCGGGCAAATTAATAATCAGTTAGTTGAAAGTATGTAGTTTGAAAAAGTATTGCAGATTAATTAATTGGCTGACATTCAGGGAACTGAATTTGATATTTTGCTCAATGCCAGACAGTACGCCCAACGATCTCGAATTTATTGCAGTTTTACTAAGCCAAATTTCCAATTGTCGCAAAAAAAGTGACTAATGGATAAAATATTGCAAGAATCAAATGAGGAATTACCCATACTTTTTTGTCATGTTTTTGAAGGCTTCCTTAGCCATTTTTTTAAGCACAGCTTTGTCTGTATCAGATAGCTTGCCCAGATGCAGGCATGAGCCGGATGTTTTGTGTTTGCCTAATTTCTGTAGGTATTCTTCTTTCTTATCTATACCTAAAAAACCATATAAAGCGAACGTTTGTTTGCGCGGCGAAAAGCCGATTTTACACATGTCTCCTTCATGTCCACTGTCGTATTTATAGTGGTAGCTACCGTAGCCTACAATACCGCTGCCCCACATTTTTGAAGGCTGGCCTGTTGCTTCTTCCATTATTTTCATAATTTCTAATGCATCTGCCCTGCGTTGTTCACTGTCTATTTTGTTCAGAAATCCCTCTACACTTTCATCGTTCAATTTGGTTTTTAAATCGGCCATACAAATTAGGTTGGTTTTGGTATAATAATTGTTTCGCAGCCACTGCCGTCAAACATTAAATCCACTTTTTCTTTACTTCAGCGTCAATCGGCTGGTACACAAAGTACTGCACGAATCTTGGAACTTTTGAGGTGTTGGGGCTGCTGCCGTGTGGCAATGCGTGATGCCAGATAATAAAATCACCAGCGTTTGCAGCTATTGGCTTATGCCCCAGTGCATACATATCCTGCGTTCTGGGGTTGGTTCCGGGTGGCAGGCCTTTTATCCACTGCTCTACATGGTTTTGGAAGCCGGGTACAAGCGTGAATGCGCCCTGGTTTTCGGCAGTGTCAGAGAGGTACAAAATGCCCTGCAGCCCAAATGGAATCGGCAGGTCAAGGCTCACATCCCAGTGTAATTTTGGGCCGGGAAATTTATAAGTATCTGTTTCTGGCGGATTAAACCCAACCCGGTCTGTATTTACAAGTATGTCTTTTCTGCCCCACAGTTGCTCAAACGCCATTCTAATCACCGGAGTTTCCCTGTTTTTTTGCAGTTGTGGATGCTGGAACAACTGAACCATAATTCCCTGCCGGTCAGGGTGTTGCCTGTACCATGTTTCAGGGTTGTGCCTTTCAATACCCAGGTGTTCGCACATCAGCACTATTGTGTTATCACAGTCTTCGACAGCAACGGCATTGCGCAGAATTATATAACCATGCTCGTTCCAAAACTCCAGGTCCTCTTTTGATAGTACTTCAGGAATTGGTGTATCCTCTGCTGTGAAATTGCCTGACAATTGTGCATTAAAAGTCTCAATCTGTTTTAAAGGCAATGCCCCTTTATTTACCTGTAAGACCCAGTTCTCAAACTGTTCAAAATACTCTGTTTCCCTTAGTATGTGTTTGATGGCCTGTTCAAGCCCAAGCCCTACTGTGTTCAGCAACGTTGTATCTGTAGTCCACTCATCACTGAGTGCGTCTGATGGCAACCTGCCATCTTTCTTGGCCTGCAATTTGTGCCAATACCGTTTAAGGTGCATAACTCCTAATGTACCCTTGTCTGATGTAGGCGGCAAAAAGGAATAAGTTTCTTCCGTTATGGGGGCGTTCATTTGATTCGATAATTATCTACGAACATACGAAAATTAATCAATTTATTAAACGGCATTAACTTATTGGCGGTATCACCAACACCATTCATACTGGCCGTGAAAGTAAAAATCGGTGGTTCCGTCGGGGTTGGCAATTTCAAGCTGGCCATCAGAATGTACACCTTTTATTCTTACTTCGCGGTAGCCCGCGGGACCACTGAAACGCTGCAATTGTTCACGTTTGAATAGTAGTTGGTTGTAGGAATTCATTGCCGATTCAGGCTTCAGTGGAAAATTTGCTGCATCCATAACGGCGGCATGTATGCTGTCGCGCAACTGGGAGAGTTGGTATTTTTTGCCAGATTCCATTGTCAAAGACGTGGCATGGGGCAGGTCGGCAGGCATAGCCTCCTGGTTCACATTCAGCCCAAGGCCAATGACACAATGGGTCCACTTTGAACCTCTCAGAGTATTTTCGATAAGAATGCCTCCTGCCTTTTTGTCATTGACAATAATGTCATTTGGCCACTTAATTTGTACGTTCCAACCGGTACTGAGGTTTTGCAAAACATTGGCTATTGCCACAGCAACTGATGCATTAAAGGAGAATTGCTCCTGAATTTCCTGAATGGGATTAATAATTATGCTCATAAGGAGGCTATCTCCCGGTGTATCTGCCCATTGGTTGCCTCTTTGCCCTTTACCGGCAGTCTGCGACAAGGCAGTAATTGTCATGCCGTGCAGTGCTTTATTGGCATCTATTAACTGCATGGCATAGTTATTGGTACTATCAATAAAACTATGTTCAATAATTGTGAAATCTATCACGGCTTTGAGGTTTAGTGCGAAAAGATTTATAATTTTGGAAAGTATAAGCAATAACCGAACAAAATAAGCACCAAAATTTGGATAAAATAATAACCTCTTTACAGGAAAGGAAGAAATCTCCAACCAGACTGACTAAAAACAGTAAGCTTTTCAAGACGATAATTGCTGCGATTCAGGAAAAAAAAGGATCACATATCGTTTCACTTGACCTTAAAAAGATTGACGAAGCGGTAGCGGATTTTTTTATACTATGTGATGCAGGGTCTAATATTCAGGTAAAAGCAATTGCCAGAAACATTGAAGAAATTATAGAACGGGATTGCGAAGAAAGGCCATACCATATAGAGCATGGTGATCAATGGACTCTTGTAGATTATGTAAACATAGTGGTTCATATTTTTCAGCACGAACAAAGAATATTTTACAATCTGGAAAGCCTTTGGGAAGATGCTCCCAGATCAGAACATTGATTGCACAGTATATATAAAAAGAAGTCCGTAAAAAGTATTTAGCATTAAGAAATCAGCATAACGAAAGAGAGATGGAAGAAAATTCACAGAAGCCCGGATTAAAGCCTGGCGACGGCCAGGCTCCGCGCAAAGGGCCCAAATTCAATATCTATTGGATTTACGGCATTATACTTGTTGCCATTATTATAGCCCAGATAGTTGGTGGTAATATTGGCAGCAGTGGCACCGAGCATACCTTTCAGAATTTTAAAGAGAACCTGAACAGAGGAGAGGTTGCCAGAATCGTTGTTATTAACAACGACCATGTTGAGGTGTACCTGAAGCCTACAGCCGCGGCTAACCAGCCTAATGGTAAATTCCCAAATGTAAACGCCAGTGACAAAACGCCCGCGTATACTTTTAAGATAGGTACAGTAGACCGTTTTGGCAAGGATCTGGACGAAGCTGAAAAGAACATTCCGGAATCAGAACGCCCGCCTTTATCTTACGATCAGCAGGGCGATTACCTGCACATTCTTTTGCAGACCTTTTTGCTGCCAATAATATTTATTGTTGCTATGTGGTTCCTGATTTTCAGGAAGATGGGTTCAGGCGGTGGCGGCGGTGCAGGTGGTGGCATATTTAATATTGGCAAGTCCAAAGCTCAGTTGTTTGAAAAAGGCACACGGGTTAACATTACGTTTAATGACGTTGCCGGCCTTGACGAAGCGAAAGTTGAAGTTATGGAGATTGTTGATTTCCTTAAGAATCCCAAAAAATACACATCACTGGGTGGTAAGATACCCAAGGGTGCTTTGCTGGTTGGCCCTCCGGGAACCGGTAAAACTCTCCTGGCAAAAGCAATGGCAGGCGAGGCGCAGGTTCCTTTCTTCTCTATGTCGGGGTCAGACTTTGTGGAGCTGTTTGTGGGCGTTGGAGCCAGCAGGGTGCGTGATGTGTTTAAGCAGGCAAGAGAAAAGGCGCCTTGTATCGTGTTTATTGATGAGATAGATGCAATAGGCAGGGCCAGAGGTAAGAATGTTGTAATGAGCAACGATGAGCGCGAGAATACACTCAATCAGCTGCTGGTGGAAATGGATGGCTTTAGCGGCGACAGCGGAATTATCGTTTTGGCAGCTACAAACCGTCCGGATGTACTGGATATCGCATTGCTTCGCCCGGGCCGTTTTGATCGTCAGATATCAATAGATATTCCAGATGTGAAGGGAAGGGAGAAGATATTCGAAGTACACCTGAAACCAATTAAAAGGTCAAAAGATCTGAATATCAAGAAGCTTGCGGTTCAGACACCGGGTTTTGCTGGTGCCGATATTGCCAATATCTGTAACGAAGCAGCCCTGATAGCTGCCAGGAAGGGCAAGACAGAAGTAGAGATGTCTGATTTTAATGATGCTATTGACAGGGTAATAGGCGGACTGGAAAAGAAGAACAAGATCATATTGCCTGAGGAAAAGCGCATCATCGCTTTCCACGAAGCAGGCCATGCGGTTTCAGGCTGGTATCTGGAGCACGCACATCCTTTGGTGAAAGTTACCATCGTTCCAAGGGGAGTAGCTGCGCTGGGTTATGCACAGTATCTGCCTAAGGAGGTATACATACGCACTACAGATCACCTTCTGGATGATATGAAAATGTCTTTGGGTGGCAGGGCTGTGGAAGAACTGGTGTTCAATAAAATATCAACTGGTGCCCTGAGCGACCTGCAGCATGTAACACGTACTGCATACGCTATGGTGTCTATGTATGGTATGAATAACAAAGTGGGCAACATCTCGTTCTACGATCCGCAGAATGAAGGCAGTTTTTCCAAGCCATACTCTGAGGAGACCGGAAAAATGATAGATGATGAAGTGAGAAAGCTGGTGGATGAAGCCTATCAGAAAGTGAAACTGTTGTTGTCTGAAAAGATTGATTCTGTGAAACTTATTGCTGAGGAATTGCTTAAAAAAGAAGTGCTGTTCAAGGATGATATGGAGCGGCTGCTGGGCAGGCGTCCGTATGACGACGCTGCACCGGGTGAAGAAGCCGAGCAGGCGGAAACCGCATCGAATGCGTCGGAGCAGCAAACAGTATCTTAATAAAAAAGCGGTGTTAATCACCGCTTTTTTTATTTTTGTAAAAATCCGGAACAACTGTATCCGGGCAAAAGTGTTCATTACAGCTGATGCAGACATTTAAAACATCTAAGGCGAGGGAGAATATTTTCAGCAGAATCAGGAAAGGACTGAGCGGGCAGCCAGTAGCTATGCCTTTTCCCGAAGTGGAGAATGATAACAGGGCTATATACCCGCAAGCTGATATGGCACTGGAAGAGCAGTTTGCAGAGGCGTTTATCAAGCTGGGCGGGAAGTTTGTTTTTTGTGAAAATGAGCAGGAGCTCATGAACAACATAAATATCCTCTTTGAAAACCGCGGTTGGAAGCAATTGCTGTGTGCAGATGAACGGCAGCTGAAAATTTTCCATAATAACCGCATTGATATACTGAACCCGGCCGATCCGAAAGCCGAAAGTGCAGATGCCTGCCTAACGGGCTGCGAAATGCTCATTGCGCGTACCGGATCTATTTTGCTGAGCAGCCTCCAGCATCTGGGCAGAACAGCGTCTGTTTATTATCCGGTACATCTGGTATTTGCTTACGCTAATCAGGTAGTGGCTGATATTGACGATGGAATCAACGACCTGAAGAAAAAGTATGGAACCGGCCTGCCTTCAATGATTAATATCACTACGGGGCCCAGCCGTACTGCTGATATTGAAAAGACATTGGTGGTGGGAGTGCACGGACCGGCAGAGATATTCTGCTTCCTGATCAATGCAGATATGTAAGCACGGGAATTATGGCTTCCTGATTTTTTTCAGGAGTTCATCCTGGCGGCTTAACTGGTAACGGTAAGCATTGGAAGCCTCCAGATCTTTCACGAAGCCCTCCAGCTCACGGTCGTCATTTTCGGGGTCGTAGTCTCTGTTCAGGTTGTTGTTAAAGAATATGCCTACCGACTGCCACATTACCGCTGTAAATCCACCCTTCAGCTCCCGGATGATACTGAAGCAGTTTTTACCAGTTTGCCGGTTAATCAGTTTAATAAGCACATGCCCCTGATCAATACTCAGGTTTTTCAGTGGTTCCTTAAACGTTACATCCAGATTTCTGTCTATCGACTTCAGGTATTGTCTTCTGTCACGGCGGCGGTCCAGATTTTCAAGGTTATCGTTGATGTCTTTAAATACCGCAGCCGCAGCCAGCGCATACGGATAGACTACAAAAATGTCGTTGCGGAGTTTATCTCTCCTGATACGTCCGGCACCATCTATTGACACGCCAACGGTTTCAACTTCTGGCAGGAATACCATGGGGTAGGTGATACCGTTTTCGGTGGTGGCCCCTAGCCTGATGGTGTCGTTTGCTGACAATTGCGCATTCGCCCTTGTAAAAAACAAGGGCATCAGAAACAATATACCAAACAGCCTTTTGATTGTCATAACCTATGTAAATTTCCGACTTTTTATCGGTATAACGCATCGGTATTCTTAAAAAAGAGCAGCAAGAAGCCTGTATAAAACTGCTTGATGCTTCCTGTATTTCTCAGCATCAATCAGGTCATACGGGCTTACCTGTTTATATCAAATTACATTCCGGGTAACCTGTTTGACGCAGTGCCTGACTGTTAATGTTTTATGAAGATGGTATATTGGTACACATTTTGATACCTGAATGTTAACTTTGTATGCACAAATTATGAAGGGAACATTAACCATTGCCGCAGTAGTATTTTGTATGGTTTTTTTTGCCTGCAACAAGCCTGTTCAGCCACTCTCTAAGCAGGAAGTGAGCCGGAAAATAGATTCTGCCGTTAAGGCTGGTACTGCCGAGTCTGATCAGGCAGCATCCATAGATCTGGAGCGGCGTATGAAAATAGAGGTTAAGGTAAAAGTTGATTCAATTTTGAACGCCCGCCTGCTTAAACAGTTGAAAGATACTGTTTCAAAAAGCAAGCCAGCAGTAAGCAAATAGCATATGAGCGCCGTCGAAACATCAGCTCCCATATTGTTTTTCGATGGTGAATGCAATCTCTGCAACGGTGCTGTGCAGTTTATTATTCGGCGAGATAAGAAAGAACAATTTATGTTTGCAGCCCTTCAATCTGCAAGGGGGCTGCAGGCGAAAGCCGATCTGAGCCAGATACAGGGATTCGGTTTGAAAGAACCGGATAGTTTTATTCTTTACTACAAGGGGCGCTATTTTATTAAATCAACTGCCGCACTGGAAACAGCAAAACTGTTGAGTGGTTTTTGGAGCTTGTCCGTTATAGGTTTTGTCCTTCCCAGATTTATCAGGGATTGGGTTTATGACCTCGTTGCCCGCAACCGTTACAAATGGTTTGGCAAACGCAACGAATGTATGATACCAACTCCGCAGCTGAAGAGAAGATTTCTGGATTAGCTGTTAATCCAATGCAAATTTTATTTTGGCGAAAATTCATCTGTCTCATTTAAATTTGAGGTATGCAATTCATAAGGGTTACTTTTTTTCTGTTGGTGTTATTTGCCGGGGCTGCCTGTTTTGCACAGGATGTACTGTACACAGATTTTGATAAGTTTGATTACAGAAGCGATGAATATGCTGTAGCGGGGATGAGCGGAGGCAAACTGTACTTGTATACATGTGTGAGCGGAAGCCCTCAGCTGAATGCATATGACGACAGCATGAACAAAACGGCTACAGTGCTGCTCGATTTCTTTCCGGCTAAAATATATCATGCCAGGTTTATTGCTTACCCCGATAAGATCATTGCGCTCTATCAGGCACTTGAAGGCGGAAGGGTAGTACAGTATGCCGCTCTGCTCGATGAAACAGGAAGGTTAAAGAACAAACCGCTGGAATTGGGCAGTACTAAAACAGGTATTTTCGGGGCTACCAGAAGTTATTTTGAACAGGCCATATCTGAAAACAGGAAATCAATTCTGATATACAGCGCGGAAGATAAATCTGACGGGGTGGAGTTGGAGTGCAAATGGCTGGATGACAATCTCACCCTCATCAAAAAATGCAGGGCTGTGTTTAAAACTGACAACAGGGCTGAACACGGCGAAGTGAATATTGCCAATGATGGAACAGTATTTATGGCGGCGTATACCACCATTGGTGCGCATAACTATGCCGACAGGTTCTGGCTGCTGCAGTTGCGGCAGGGTGCAAACAAATTCGAGCCCAGGGAGCTGTATCTGGATGATAAATTTGCCGCAAACGGTGCAATGAAAATTGATAATCAGAACGCAAAAGTGTATTTCAGCGGGTTCTATTCTGATAAGAAAAACGGTGGCTTCGACGGTATTGTATATGCTTCTTCAGGTATAGGGGACAGCGCTGTTATGCAGCGGAAATTCATTCCATTCGACAGGGAACTATTGCAGGTTGCAGGCATACGCCATCATCAGCACCCCTTCGATGATTTTTCTGTGAAACACCTCATCGTAAAAAATGACGGTGGGTTTGTGCTGGTATCAGAGATGCAGTATGTTACCACCCGCAGCACATATACACCTGGTTTTGGGTACTATTCTTTTTATAGCCCATATACCAATTCCACTGTGCACGAGTATCATTATGAAGACATAATGTCTCTCTCATACAACAAAGACGGCGAGAGGGAGTGGAGCAGCTTCATTCCCAAGCAGCAGTACTCTCAGGAAGATGGCGGGGTATTTTCTTCATTTGGATTGCTGAACTCAGGCGGAACGCTGGCTTATCTGTTCAACGATTTCAATATTCACCATTCCAGAATTCAGTTAGCCACTGTTTCACCTGATGGTAAATCTGAAGTGCATGGATTTACTGCCGAAGGTAATGACTATCCCGACTGGGTGTCTAAAAGCGCAAAGCAGGTATCGGCCAGGTCAATGATAGTGCCTTGTTTTCATAAGAAACAGATATGCTTTGCCAAAGTTCAGTTCTAGGCCAGCATCTGTACTATTCCCAAAAAGAAAAATCCCCGCAAGGTAATACCTGAGGGGATTTTTTCAGTTAGTTGGCTTGGATTAATCCATAGCTTGCTTATGCTTGGTTTCTCTGGCAATTTCATCCAGTATTTTCTGGTTGTTGTGCTTGTACTCCTCTTCGTTGGCACTGCCTTTAGCCAATTCTATTGATTTCTTAGCTGCTGTTATCGCATCTTCTTTATTGCCCAGTTTCTTTTCGATACGTGCTTTCAGGTACCAGATATAGAAAGCTTTTGGGTCCTGCTCAACAGCCTTGTCCACATACGTTTTGGCCAGGTCCAGTTTGCGGTCTGTTTCAAAGTAGTAGTTAGCAGACTGGAAGTAAGGCAGCGTCTGTTTTGGAGGGTGGTTAATAGCTTTGTCTATATTTACTTCAATGTCTTCATTATTTTTGGCTACTACAGGTATCACTACTTTGGTCCTTTCCCATGCCAGTTCTATTTTGCAGGTAGTGAAAGTAATATCTGTAATACTGATGGTAAATGTCTGTGTTACATTTTCAACTGTAGATGGTTTTACAAAAAACCTGGCTATATCGTTTTCTTTAGAATAGCCATCAGCACCCCAGTTACCGGTACCGGTATTAAGAATGATCTCCCATTTGTCTTTGTTGGGTATGGTATACAGGGCATATTCGCCTGCTTTTATTTTCTGGCCGCCAATCATCAATTCTTCACCAATTTTGATCTTAGTTGCTGCATTGGCACCAGTGCGCCATACGCGGCCATAAGCCACTACATCACCAAAAATCTTTCTGCCTCTCATAGAAGGGCGGCTGTAATTAATGTCAATGCTGGAAACAGAAAAGTCCTGTGATAATTTTTGTCCAGGGCTAAGTGCCGGAAGTTTAAGCCCCCCTTGTGCATAGGTGCTGAATGCAGTAGTGATGAGCAACGCTGTCAGAAGAAAATATTTCATTTGCTGTTTGTTTTGAAGCTGCAAAATACGAAGTAAGTTGATAACTTGGGCATCATGCAGATAAGCGAAAAACAATACACTGAAACAGAGGAGCGCTTTAAAAAAAAGTTCCCGACATATCGTTATATGTCGGGAAAGGACTGTACCTACTAACCCATCGGGTTAAAGCAAATGTCAGGAAAAAGATTTAGATATAAAAATATAAAATAAATATATGCAACGTTTTGCCGTATAATACTGCTATCTGAAAATTTCTTCGATTATTATATTAAATAAATATACTATATGATAAAAAGAAGGTAAAAAGGCGGCTTTATATAGTTACTTTGAGTAATACTTGTTGGCTACCAGATATTCCTCCACAGCGTCTGGTACCAGGTATTTAATAGATTTCTTTTCTTTCAGTTGTTTTCTTACAAATGTAGAAGATACATCCAGCAGGGGGGCATCTAATATAGTCAATAGAGCACCATACCTTTCTTTTATTTCAAAACCCGGGCGATTATATATTATTATCGGGTAGTTATCCAGTAACTGTTCGTAGTTCTTCCACCTGTGTATATTCTGAAAACTGTCAGAACCCATAACCACCGAAAAACGCTCCAGTGGAAATTTTTCAGATAGGTAGGCCAGTGTATCAATGGTGTAGGATGGTTTGGGCAGGTGAAACTCCACATTGCTTCCTCTGAACTTATTGTTGTCTTCAATGGCCAGGTTAAGTATGTGCAGCCTGTCGTACTCATTTAGCAGGGAATGGGATTCTTTTAACGGATTATGCGGCGAAACAACAAACCATATTTTGTCTACTTCGGTATGGTTCACCACATGATTGGCAATGATCAGATGGCCAATATGAACTGGGTTGAAACTGCCGAAATACAATCCGATATGCATACCGCAAATCTATGAAATACTATCCATCACAGCAGGCCTGTTAGCAAATATTTAATGCCATTGGCTGAACGCTCAGGCACAAAAAAAGGGGACAGTAATTACTGCCCCCTTAGATATATGTTACGCTCAACTATTGCTCAATAACAAAATGATACACGCTGTTTACATTTGCTGATCGCAGGTTCAGCAAATACATGCCGTTAGCCAGGTTTCCGGTCAGCTGCAGGTGTTCATCAACCTCGCCGTTACGTGCCATAATCTTGTTGGTATAAATTGCCTGGCCCAGCATATTTACCACCTCTACATACAATTCTTCATCTGCGCCGGTACCCAGCGAGCCTTTCAGGTCAAAATTGCCCTTGTTCGGGTTAGGCATCAGCCTTACGTTGCTATTGGTGCCAACTATCTGTTTAACTTCCGATGGCACACTCAGGTGAATAATTATCTGCTTGGTTGTAACGATTCCGCCGCACAAGCCTACGCTGGTCACATCGCAGTCTATCGTATCGTCATCAAAGTACATCACAAAAACAAGTGTATTTGATGTAGCACCAGGTACAGGGTTCCTGTTGATCCTCCACTTGTAAGTAGGGGTTCCACCGGCGCCAGTAACGGTTGCAGTAACGGTATCTACCTGGCCTACGCTGATTGAGGTACCCGGAGTTGCATTGAGCGAAACCGTTGGCACAGCAAATGGCTGTATAGTTACAACCGCTGTATCCAGCATTCTGATAGTACATCCGGTTGTGTTGTCGGTAGCTATTGCATAATAGGTACTGTCTCCTAACCTTAATCCGAAATCAAGTGGAGCACTGGTACCCAATTTTGGTGTGCCGGAAGCTGATGTGCCATTGAATAGCTGGTAGCTAACACCGGTAGCAGAGCCACTTAGTCTTACATGCATTCCGGTATCGCCGTTACAATATACACCACCACCTGTTACATGGAATAGCCCTGGCAGTGGATTAATCACAATATGCGCAGTACCTAGCATGGTGTCAGAGCAGCCTGTTGCGGTATCAACAGCAGTTACGAAGTATGTGCCTGCCGCAGGAATTATTCCAAAGGTAATTGCCGAACCTGTGCCATATTGAGGGCCACCGGTTGCTGCAACTCCTGAGTACAGCTGATATTTGACACGTGTCTGTGAACCCGCCAGGCCTATAGCCATTCCAGTGCCGCCGGCACAGTAGTCGCCGCCACCTGTAATTGCATATGGTACAGGCAATGGGTTAATACTTACTGTAACCACACCCAGCATTAATTTGCCGCAGCCGGTAGCAAGGTCAGTTGCCAGTACCTTATAGGTACCCGCAGCAGTTCTTGTTCCGAATGAAATTGGAGAGCCTGTACCATTAACCGGAGTGCCAGATGGGGTTGTACCGTTGTACAACTGATACTGTATGCCACTGTTGCTGCCGCTTAAACCAATGGTAACACCAGTGCCGCCTACGCAGTAAGAACCACCACCGGTAACAGTATGTGTTGGTGGCAATGCGTTGATAGAAATAGTTACAGCACCAATCATATTTCTGGTACAGCTGTCAGAAGGTAAATTAGCTATACAGGAGTACGTGCCTGTTGCTGTATACAAACCAAAATCCAAACCGAACCCGGTGCCTGGTTTTGTAGTTACCAAAGTGGTGCCGTTGTACAACTCATAATTGGTGCCTATGAGCGAACCACTCAGGTATACGTGGCGGCCTGAATCCAGCAGGCAATAGGCGCCACCGCCCGCAATGGTAAACTGGCGCGGAACAGGAAGTATTGTAACATATGTGCTGCCATACATAGTATCATGGCAGAATGTTGATGGATTGGTTGCCTGCACAGTGAATGTGCCTGCCGAATCAATAGCCCCGAAATTGATTGCGCTGCCGGTTCCGGCTATTGATGATCCGAAAAGAATACCATTCCTGTATAACTGATAGTTTACGCCAATTTCAGAGCCTGAGAGTGTATCTGAAGGGCCACCTGTGCCTTCGCAATATCTGCCGCCGCCAGTGAGGTTAAAGCGGGTAGGTGCAGGGGCTGCCATTACAACGGATGTGCCCGACATATTGTTCACACAGCTCGTCCAAATATTTGTTGCAACCACTGTATATGTGCCGACAATAACAGTAGCACCAAATGCCAGAGGTCCGCCGGTTCCATTTACTGGAGAGCCAATTGCGATACCATCTCTATACACCTGGTAGTTGATGCCGGTATCAGACCCTGATAGCCCCACACCGAATGCGAGCGTATCATTGGTACAGAAATAACCGCCGCCTGTCATACTGTATACAGTTGGCAAAGGGTCAATCACCACATGCACAAATCCGCTCATTGTATCATGGCATCCGGTTGTTGATGTGAAAGCAGCAGTAGCAAAATAGGTGCCGGCCGCTGTAATATATCCAAAGTCTCCGGTGGGGGATGCTGTCGCAACAATTGCACCAGTGCTGCTATCAATCAGATAGTAAGTAGCTCCCGGTTCGGTTGCAGAAACAATAATATCTACGCCGGTTCCGCCATCACAATAGTGGCCACCACCCAGTAGGTTAAAGACAACTGGAAGTACATTTGCAGTAATGGTGGCATCAGGTGCCATAGAGCTCAAACAACCTGTGGTAGTATCTTTTGCTATCACAGAATATGCTCCTGTATTCACATAAGCCCCGAAAGCAAGTGGGCTTCCGTCACCGTCCAAATCTGCCACTAACGGGCTGCCTCCGTAATACAGTGTATACCTGATACCCAGGTCTGACCCTCCTAAACCTATTGTATAAGGAATTGTGTCAAGTATACAATATGAGCCACTTCCTGTAACCATATAAACACCTGGTAGCGGATTTACAATGATTGTATCCCTGCCTGCCATGGTATCAGTACATACATAAGTGCCGTGCGCTTCACTGGCTATAACCATATATTCACCGGCAACTGTCTGATATCCAAAGTTTACATCAGCACCGGTGCCAGGCAATGGTGTACCTAGCGTGCCATTCCACAAGCTATAGTTTACAGTAGCCTCTGATGAGTCAAGAATCAGGTCGAACCCGAGATCGCCAGCGCACATCTGCCCGCCGTTTGGCAGCAGGTTGTGTATCTTAGGTAAAGGATATATCCAAACCGAATCTATTGAAGGCATTTCTTTAATACAACCTGTGGTAGGATTAGTCGCGATTACTTTGTACTTGCCAACTGCAGAATAAGTGCCAAAATCGAAAGCAGTACCACCGCCATACACACTGCTACCGCCGCAAGTCAGGCATGTATAAGTAGAACCTGTCGTCGTATCCAGAAAATAAAGGTCATACTGAATACCGGTTTGAGAACCTGTAAGTCCAATTGTGTACCCCGTGCCACCAATACAGTAGCCTCCGCTGCCATTCATAGAAAATGTATCTGGCAGTGGATTGATTACAACAGTAGCACTGCCCAGCATATCATTTACACAGCCTGTTACGGTATCTTTAGCTTTCACGGTGTACAAGCCTGCGGCAGTTCTTAAGCCCCAGTCTAAAGCAGCACCCGTGCCTACCAGAGAATCACCTGTAGCACTACCAGCCAGGTATAAATAATATTTCTTTACAGTATCAGATCCATCGAGCCCCACATGCACACCAGTATCACCGGCACAGAAAGAGCCGCCGCCGGTAACATTGTGCTGCTGCGGCAATGGATTAATAGTGATAGTTATGCTATCATCCGGCCCCCAGCAACCTGCTGCATTCCTGGCCCTGAAGTGGTAGGTACCCGAGGCTGTGATAAGCTTCGACGAAATAGCATCCGTTGTAGAGAATCCATTGGAAACATTATCCTGATAATAAATAGTGCCTGCGCCCACAAGAGAAGCCACGATAGTTGTAGTGTCGCACGCTACAAGGCCGCCTAAAGATGAAATGGTTACAATATTAGGCAATGTATCAACTACAGCCGGTGGCGTAGTGTACACTTTCCGGCACCCTGAGTCCAAACCATTATTTACATATACAGTATATACGCCTGCAGCAGCCAGGGTTGATGGTGCAATAAATTCACTGGCAGTATTACCTGCACTGGTTATTGCAGTTGGGCCAGCCCATGCAAATGCAGCTACGTGCCTTGGGGTTCCAGCTGTTAGTTTCAATGTATCACCCAGGCAAATCGGGCTGTTGGTAAACGCTCCGGTCAGAAGTGCAGGAACAGAATCTACTATTACAGTAGTATTAGCAGTTCCTGTAAATCCATTACCGTCTGTAATGGTTACCGTATAGGTAGTAGTAACTGAAGGCGTAGCTACAACAGAAGTAGTTGTTGTAGATGACAGCCCTGCAGCTGGTGCCCATGTGTAAGAAATCAAAGGGTCTCCGCTGAAAGATATAACAGACAAAGGTGCTGCACCCGCTGGCCTACAGATTCTCCTATCGGGTGTGATGCTTAATGCGGGGTCTGCGCTGGTTATACCAGTGATAGCTGCATTAGGATCAGAAATCTGCCCGGTGGTTAGTTTGTGCAAAAGGGCGTCAGTAGGGCCGTATTTGCGCCAGGTCAGCGCAAAATGAAATTCACCTGCCGACATATTTGCTTCTGTACCAAAAACATCTGCTGGATCGTAGTAAGCATTGGCTATGTACTTAGGAGAGGTCATAATGCCCATCATATTCACGTTCCAGTACCTTTTGAGGTAATGATTTACATTCGCATTGTTGGGGTGTTTTGCCGGAAGTACGTTTACTTGTAAACCTGCATTTGGCCCTAAAGGAGTAGCAGTGAGCGCAAGGGAAATTGGAGAGTAAGTGGTTGCATCGCCAATCGGGAAGAAGAAACTGCCGGTTGAAATTGTATAACGCTTAATCACATTGTGCGGTGTATCTACAACAATCATATTGGTGGCTGAGAATGCACCGGGAGCCACTGCTGTCGCTGCTGTCGTAAACTCCAGATCGTTTGTTGTCACCAATAAATTACCAGAAGTGAGCGTCAATGTTTTATTAACCAATGTTTTGATATCGAGTATTGCACCTGCGCCATTATTTAACAGCAGGTTGTCGAACTTGGTAGTAGACGTTCCGCCAATGTGCTGCAAAGCAGTGCCTCTCAGGGAAACAGTGTTATTGCGCGGGTAATAATTGGTAGTGCCAAAATTATTCAGCCAGTTAGCGTTGGCAGTAATGTTATATCCGGAAGGGAAGCCACAATCCAGGGCACCAGCAGTAAGTATCACATCGCCATTGGCAGTAAATGCAGAACCAAGTGTTACGGTAGCTGAAGGCTGGTATTTTTTTACTTCAACTTTCCCTATTGATGTAAAAGTTGCCACTGGGAGCAATTCATTGCCTGTAGTAACGTTTACTGCAGAGTCCATGATGTCTTTGTAAGTAATATCTACCAGGGCGTTATAAATTGGATTACTGTCGAAGTTGCCAAAGTCAACATTTACTCCCGAACCGTTCAGCATGGTGAGGTTGCCGCCCAGATGGAAAAGGCCCTTGTTAAGGTTTACAAAGCTGTTTAGGTCAAAGGTTGTTGGCTGAGAAAGGGTTACACCGTTAGAATTGGTAATTGTAACAGAGCCTGTAGGTAAAAAAGCAGAAGGTAAAGTAAGCCCGGTTACCTGCGGGCTGGTGCCATTATAAAAATAGTTGGCTTTTGCACTGTATGTTTTCGAAAGCATGGTGTCGATAGACTTGTCAATGCCACCCGGATGGGCTGTAAATACATTGGCACCATCTGAAATGACAAACGGGCTTAATCCATTCGAAGTCATTGTAAATGTGTCGCAGATGAGCGTACCGTTAACAGTAAATCCAACTGTGGAATACATAGGTAAATTAATGTTGCTGCTGTCAATTTTTCGTACGCTGCCTGTCTCAATTACAAAACCAGTGAATTTATTTTTGGAAGTATCGTTGATCGACCTCCAGATGATTTTCTTCGGGCTGCCTATTGTGGCACCTGCGTCGGCGAAGTGCACAGTAGTTGTGTTAGACGTAGTAAGCCCTGTGAAAGTCAGAGAGTTGATATATCCTGTAGGAAACACATGTAGGTCGCCTTTAAGGTACAGTTCTGTTCCGCCCGATGAAAGTGGCGACGACGTAATTTTGGCAGCATCTTTAATGATCAGGTCCTGGTCAATATTTATCCTGGTAGTTCCAGATCCTGTTGATTTGTTGATCTGCTGGCCGTCGCCAATATACACAGTACCGCCAATGTTCCAGGTCAGGCCCGGCCCAATTGTCATGGCAGACGTAACATACCAGGTGTTGCCAGCTAACAGAAAGTCAGCCGGGGTAGGGTGCGTACCTCCTATTATCGTGGAGTACCAGTTATTTACATTTGTCACATCACCACCCACTATACCATACCAGTTAGTGGCTCTTGCCAGAGTAACAGTACAACAGAGCAACAGGATAAGATAAACTTTTTTCATATTCAGATGTTTAAAAAATAATTCAAGTGGCCTTTAGAAATACTAATATATACATAGGCATGCAGGAGAGCGTACCCTCATTCAGCTAATGTTAAATCTGCATCTAAAATACGATATTTTATTTAGTTAATATACATATTTCAAAAAAGATTTTTTCGTTGTTGGTATCGAGCTGCTAAATGTGGAAAAGAAACAAGCAAATGAAATTTTTTCCGTAAATAATATTAAAAGCCAATTTTTACTTGCCAAATATTTATATGGTTTAGTGATACAGATTTGAAAATAATTAAATTGTTTGTTGGGGTGCCTATTGAAAATAATTCTACTTTTGCACCTCGCTATATGAAAGTAACTGACCTGCTCGCCGCGAGCAAAAAGACAATTATTTCCTTTGAGATATTACCTCCGACAAAGGGAAAAAGTATCGAATCTATTTTTACGCACCTGAATCCATTGATGGATTTTAAGCCCGCATTCATCAATGTTACTTATCACCGTGCCGAACAAATATTGAAAACCCGTAATGATGGAACTACCGAAATGGTAGAAATCAGAAAGCGCCCGGGTACTGTTGGAATCTGCGCCGCCATTATGAACAAATATAAGGTTGATGCGGTGCCTCACCTTATTTGTGGTGGTTTCAGCAAGGCGGAAACCGAAAACGCATTGATTGACCTGGATTTTTTGGGTATTAATAATGTACTAGCCTTGAGGGGTGATGCCGCCAAGGGTGAAGATGTTTTTAAACCCAATCCGCAGGGGCACCACTATGCCGAAGACCTTGTGCGCCAGATAGTTGGCCTCAATAACGGCATTTACATGGAAGATGATATTATTGATGGTGCTAAAACCGACTTCTGTATCGGCGTAGCCGGTTACCCCGAAAAACATATCGAAGCTCCGGATCTGGAAACAGATATCAGAAACCTCAAAAGGAAAATTGACCTGGGTGCCCATTATGTTACCACCCAATTATTTTACAACAACCAACATTACTACAATTACCTGAATAAATGCAGGGAACTAGGGGTAAATGTACCGGTTATTCCTGGCTTGAAACCTATTTCCAATCAGAAGCAGCTAACGTTGCTGCCCAAAGTATTCTCTATCGAAATGCCTACGGAACTACAGCAGGAAATGATGAAGGCCAATACGCCTGAAGCATGTGAGGCAGTGGGTACTGAATGGCTGTTGTACCAGTGCCGCGACCTGTTGAAGAACAATTTACCTGTGCTCCATTTCTATACATTGGGCAAGCCGATGATTATATACAATGTGCTGAAGCAGCTGTTTTGACCTACGGCTAAACGAATTTTCTGAGCCAGTCTAGTATGGCCCAGCGCCACTCTGTCCATTTTTCCTGGTTCCAGCCGAGCCTGTAACCCACCCATGGCACAAACATGTCGTTTATGCCATGCAGCCGCAGGGAATCATCAAGCATCTGTGCCTGTTGGTAATAAACAAGGGAGTCAGCCGTGCCGTGAAAAATTGCTGTGGGCACCGCCCCGCTGATAAAAGAAGATGGGCTGGCGTCGTGCCAACCCTGATTATTTGATGTATAGCTGCCAATAAAAGCAGATACCAGATTATTAAACGGTTTGTAAAGAATGGTACTGTCAGTAAGGTTCACCGGGCCGCAAAAATCAAGCACAGCCTTTATGCGTTTGTCCTGATTACGGCTGTATGCATACAGCATTGCCAGGTGGGCACCCGAGCTTTTTCCCAGCATACAAATACGGGAAGGATTGATACCCAGTGACGCAGCATGCTCTTGTATATAAGTCATTACAAGGCCTATATCGTCTATCGGTGCCGGGAATTTGTATTGCACATCCAGCCGGTAATTCATATTTACCACTGCAAAACCATTACTGGTAAAAAAAGTATCTACACCGGTTGAATTCATTTCTCCTTTGTCGCCCTGTATCCATCCACCCCCGTGCAGCACTATCACAACCGGCACATTATCTGACGGGTGAAATTTGGGCAGGTAGATATCCATAGTCTGCTGGAAAGTATCGTATCCGTAAGCGATATTCCTGTGGGCATAGAACGGATCATTGATGTTCAGAGGCACAATATCCCGGTGTGTGCATGACGCCGCAGCGAAAAAAATGAAACAGATATAGAGTAGCCGTGTTGGTTTCATAGAGTTTAGCCTCTGGGAAAACGTAAAGGATACATTTTTATTGCGATCCGTTGTTCCATCGGTTCAAATTGCCTGTTACTGGATTTTATAGGTTTCACAGCAAATACCAAATGATAAAATGTATAATTTGCACCTGAATCTCAATTTCGAAAACTGCATGAGGTACTACTTCTTTCTGCTCGTCTTTATTTTTAGTTGCACCAATTCATTCGGGCAAGCAAGCAGGCATAAGCCTGACCCTGCGGCAAAAACCTTTTTAGACAGCGCTACCGCCAGGTACAACCGGTCAGGCGGCGATCTGGTTTTACTGAAAGAGGTTGGAGAGCTCGTAGACAAATCTATAAAAAAGGATAGCCTGTTTATGGATGCATGGGTGAACAAGATTACCCTGCAAAACCAGATGGGGCAAAAAGAGGCTGCACTGAAAACTACCAGACGAATGGTGAAAGTGTTGCCAAACGAAGTGGATGCTTTGTATATATCTGGTATAATGGAGTACTATACCGGCCATAAGAAAGAGGCGCTGGTTTCTTTGAATAAGCTCCTGAAAATTGATAACAATATCCTGGGTAAAAATGAAAATGACCCCAAGCTGAAAGGTGTGCTGATTAATAAAGGCATTGTTTTAATACTGCTGGACAGGCAGGGAGAAGGCAGGATGATTCTGGAACGCATATTTGATGCCGAGCAGGATCCGTATGTGAAGAGCTACATTGGATTTTATGTAAACAGCACCAAAGAGCAGATTATAGAAGACAGGGTGCCTGGCAAGTAACTACCGCACTTGGGCAGCCGCAGCCTCAGCACATCGCTCTCCGTCTATTGCTGCAGAAACAATACCTCCGGCATATCCGGCACCCTCAGCACAGGGGAACAATCCCTTTATCTGAGTGTGCTGAAGGGTGTCTTTATCACGTGGAATACGCACCGGGGAACTGGTTCTTGATTCCGTTGCCACAAGTACAGCCTCGTTAGTAAAATACCCCTTCATTTTTTTTCCAAAATCAACAACAGCTTTTCTGAGTGCCTCGTTTACTTCCTTAGGCAAAACACTGCTGATATCAGCACTGCAAATGCCGGGCAGGTAAGAGCAGCCGGGCAGGGTAGAAGATATCTTGCCCGCAGCAAAATCAGCCATTCTCTGTGCCGGTGCCACTAGTTTGCCGCTTCCTGTTTCAAATGCACGGTGTTCCACCATTTGCTGGTATTGCATGGCTGCGAGCGGGCCTGTGAATTTATAGCGGGCAAAATCCTTCTCATCAACAGAAACAACAGTGCCTGAGTTGGCATAGGGGTTGTTACGTTTGGATGGCGACCATCCGTTCACCACGATCTCTCCGGGAGCAGTTGCCGCGGGGGCAATGATGCCTCCGGGGCACATGCAAAAAGAAAATACACCCCGGCCGTTTTCCTGCACCACAAGCGAGTAGCTGGCTGGCGGAAGGTAAGGGTCCCTGATGCCGCAACGATACTGAGCCTGATCTATCAGCAGTTGAGGATGCTCTATGCGCACACCAAGTGCAAATGGCTTGCTCTCAACGGCAATGCCCTTGTGATGCAGCAAACGGAAAACATCGCGGGCAGAGTGGCCGGTTGCAAGTATAACCGCTTTGCATGTTATTGTTCCGCCATCAGAAGTTGTAACTGCTTTTATCTGATCCCCGTTTAATACAATGTCAGTGAGCCTGGTGTCAAATAATACAGTGCCACCGCAGGCTGTAATTTGTTCTCTGATGGCTGTAATAATATGCGGCAGCTTATTGGTGCCTATGTGCGGATGGGCTTCATACAGAATATCAGGCGAAGCACCAAAATGATGAAAAAGCTGCAGTATTCTCTGCACATTGCCGCGCTTGGTAGAGCGTGTATACAGTTTGCCATCGCTGTAGGTTCCGGCTCCGCCTTCTCCAAAGCAGTAATTCGATTCAGGATTTACTATGCCTTCTTTATTCATTGCGGCAAGGTCTCTCCTGCGGCTTCGCACATCTTTTCCTCGTTCTATTACTATGGGTTTTATGCCAAGCGATATCAGTTTCAGTGCTGCAAATAGTCCAGCTGGGCCGGCTCCTACTATTACTACATGCCCGGCTCCCGACACATCACGGAGTTCCGGGTCAAATGCTGCTTCCTTAACTACCTGTTCATCAATAAAGGCTGTAACCTGCAGTATTATTTTCACCTGCCTCGACCGTGCATCTATCGACCGCTTCTGCACTGTATAGTCTGTGATCCTGCCCGCTGCAACACCGCTTTCTGCTGCGATGCCCTGTCGTACTTTTTCTTCCTGAAATGAGTCGGAAGGGGAGAGCGCAATGGTAACTGTTTTGATCATATAGTTGCGTTAGGTGTTTATCCTAAAAGCGAAATAAATTGCCCTGTAAGAATTTTGCTCTGTTACAGGTACAAATTATGGATGAGTTTTGCGGTAGTTCTCTTTTACTTTTTCCAGATGAGCTACAAACTTAGCCACATCCGGGTCGTATGAATAACCGCCTTCAACAAGTTTGTTGCCATTCTCATCTACATAGAAATAGAATGGCTGAGAATTAGAACCAAATTTGCTGGCTTGCAGGTCTGCATTTTTGTTGCCTATTGTTACTACCTGTGAGTTGAGGTCTTTGGAAAAATACTGCTCATTTTTTGGTAACTCAATTCTGTTGAAATCACAATACAGCGATGCAACAACAAAATCTTCTTTGAGCAGTTTGGCTACTTCCGGTTTTGACCATACCTGCGCCTCCATTTTGCGGCAGTTAACACAATTGATGCCTGTAAAATCAAGCATTACGGGTTTCTTCAATTTTTTGGAGGCGGCAAGGGCTTCTTCATAATCGAAATAAGTAACCAGCCCCAGATTTTTTACTACAGGCGGTTCATAAATCTTCATTTCAGCCACATATTTTATGGGTTTTACAGCATCATCGCTTTTGGATGTGTTTGCTTTTTCAGTAGAGGTACTACCCACTCCAAATGCATCGAAAGTACCTAACGGCGGAACAAATGCGCTGACGCCATTTAAAGGTGCGCCCCACATGCCAGGCAGAAGGTATACAGCAAATGTGAATGAAACTATGGCCAGAAATAACTTGAAAAGGGAAACATATTCCTGCCCGTAAATGTTTTTAGCAGGCGCATCGTCATGCGACAGTTTAAGCTGCCCAACGAGGTAAAGCCCCAGCAATACGGAAAGCACTATCCATACAGCTATAAATATTTCACGGTCCAGCAACCTCCATCCCATTGCAAGGTCTGCATTCGAGAAAAACTTAAGCGCCAGCATCAGCTCAAGAAAACCCAGCACTACTTTCACCTGATTGAGCCATCCGCCCGAGGAAGCCATTTTATTGAGCATGCCTGGGAATACCGCAAATAATGCAAATGGCAGGGCAAGGCCAATAGAGAATCCGAACATACCAATGGTAGGACCTAATAATCCCCCCTTGCCGGCAAGCACCAATAGCGGCCCCACAATAGGGCCGGTGCACGAGAAGGAAACAATGGCCAGAGTAAGTGCCATAAAAAAGATACCGCCAAAACTGCCAACACCCGCCTTGGAGTCGGTTTTACTGGTCCACGATGACGGTAGCGTAATCTCAAACGCACCCAGGAATGAAATACCGAATATCACGAAGATGACAAAAAAGAACATGTTGGCTATCCAGTTGGTAGAAAGGGAGTTGAGCGCATTGGAACCGAATATGGCAGAAATCAGCACTCCTAGCACTGTGAAAATAATGACGATAGACAGAGAGTAGTAAAACGCGTTCTTCAGGCCTTCTTTTCTGGTTTTGCTTCGCTTGGTAAAGAAGCTCACTGTTATAGGTATCATTGAATATACACATGGTGTAAGCACCGCAGCAATACCACCTCCAAGTGCAGCCAGAAACAGCCACAACAGGGATTTAGATTCTTTATTTGTTTCTGTTTCTGCTGTTTTACCCGCAGTTTTTGTTGTGTCTGTTTTGCTGGTTGCCGCAGCTCCAGGGTTAGCGTTCAGGTTTTTAGCGGTATCTGTTTTTGTAGTATCTGTGGCTGTTGGTGTGCTTGTTGCCGCAACTGATGCGGCAGGCCCGTCGCCGGCGTCCTTAATTTCTACCGTGAGCTTGGCCTTCTTTTCAGGTAGGCACATATGGTCGTCACATATCTGGTAGGAGTAGTTGCAGGTAATGGTGGTATTGCCTGTTATAGTAGCCCGCTGAATGTAGTCAACCTTGTTTTTATACATGTGGACGATGCCATCAATGCCATCCATTGTTTCACTGATCAGCTTGCCTTTTTCTTTAACATTGCCTTCCAGCTTTAATCTTTCATTCTTTGCAAAAGCAATCGTGGGCGGGATCTCCATCCCGTCGCCGCCGGGGTTGAATGAGTATATATGCCATTTGTCTGGCAGCTGCAGGTGCAGTATGAGGTCATATTGATTTCCCGATACTTTCTTGGCCGAGAGTGTCCACTTACTGTTGTCTGCGGTCATTTGTCCACTGACAACTGAAGCCGTAAGCAGCCCCATGAAAATCACCAGTAATATCCTGAATGCGTACCTCATACAATACTTTTAAAATTTGCAAAAAATGTATTTCAGCCCAGCCGGAATACGGCAGTGCTACTTGATCTCAAAACTAAAATCTTTTGTTTTCGGCGGCAGGCAAAGTTTGTCATTGCACACCTGGTATTCGTGTTTACCCGATATTTTTGTTTTTCCGGTTACTGTTACATCCTGCACATAGTCTACCGTTCCCGAAAAAAAAGTCACCTTACCGTCAATCCCTTCCATGCTCGTAGTAGTTGCCTTCCCTTTTTCAGTGATTTTTCCTTTCAGCTTCAGGTTGGGGTTTTTGTCGAAGGTAAATGACGGGGCAATCTCATAGCCATCACCGCCCGGTTTCAGAGAATATATGTGCCACGGGCTTTTAAGAACCAGATGAAAAATAAGCTGGTACTCATTGCCTGCTTTCTTTTTTACTTCATATGTCCATGCGGTAGGGTCTTCTATTATCTGGGAAAAGGAAGGGCCAGAAACTACAGTTGCTATCAGAAAAAAGAAATACTTCAATATTTTCATAGATGCTGTTTTATAATAAAGACGGATTTTTATCTGTACAAAGTAAGGGCGTTAAAGCATAGTATTACCTGATTATCCCGATTTTAACTTTTAATTCAGGTAATCGTGTATATGTTCATGTTGTTTTTTGCCCGGTTGTTTTCTTAATTCATCCTGGAAAGGGCAAGCAATATACCCCTGCCGTCTATGTTGTTCAGGGCATCAGAGCAGGCGCGTTCGGGATGTGGCATCATGCCGTATACATTTCGCCCTTCATTGCAAATGCCGGCAATATTGTCGGTAGCCCCGTTCGGGCTGGAGTGCATATGCACTTCCCCGGCTTCGTTGCAGTACCTGAAAACAATTTGCTGGTTGCTGTGCAGCTGTTTGAGTGTGGCGGCATCGGCATGGTATCTGCCTTCACCATGTGCAACTGGTATTTTCAGTGTTTTTACACCCACATGGGAGCCAATCAGGTTTTTGGTACTCTCGCTTTTGATATACACATTTTTGCAGGTAAACTTCTGATGGTCATTAAGCAATAGCCCACCCGGCAGCAGGCCGGCCTCGCATAGTATCTGAAAACCGTTGCATACGCCCAGCACTTTACCGCCTTTGTTTGCAAACTCTGTCACCTGTTCCATCATAGGGCTGAAGCGCGCAAGTGCTCCGCACCGCAGGTAATCGCCGTAAGAGAAGCCTCCCGGCAGCACTATACAGTCGTCTTTGGTGAACATGCTCAAATCTTTGTCCTTATGCCACAGCATTACCACTTCCTGTTTCAGGTCGTCCTGTAGGGCGTGCATCATGTCTCTGTCGCAATTGGATCCGGGGAAAACTATTATTCCAAATTTCATTATTGTCGTTTATTTATTCGCCGATAGGCAGAACAGAAGGAAAATGAGTGAAAAATAAAAGATAAAGTTACTAAAACGCTTATTTTTTTCAAGCAAAAGTGCGTGCGAAATAATAATACTCAGCGCTGGTATGGTTATAAGCCAGGCAGTGCGTATCTCCACATCAGTCAGAATAGCCACAAGCACAGAAACAAACAGGTAAAATGACAGTGCTATCCAGTCACGGCGTACATAAATATTGCTCATAGCCACGTTTTGCTGCATCGCATATACGCCCGATGCCAGCAGTATGAACATGCCCGCCAGAGTTACAATCATATAAAATATGGATACAACGTGAGAGGACAACGAAAACCCAATATGAGGCCAAAGGCTGTACACCCCAAACTTGTCTGAGAGGAATAATAAACAAGCCAGAAAGTAAAACGGCGTAAAATAGCCCATCATAGCCACTGACCATTCGCCCAGGTTGAAGGGCCTGAACAGCACCATCCCAACAAGTAGCAATAAGAAAAAAGCAAGAATAGTAAACTGAAACAAGGCAGCCAGGCTTAGCAGAAAAGCAGCATTATAGATGAGTTTGCGTGGCTGAGTGGTTTGCGTAAATCCAAACATGGTATCCACTGCACCCAGCAGTAAAAAATTGATTATCAGCGTTTCTGAAAATGTGTTAAAAGGCAGGTAAATTGACGTCAGGCACAAGTACACAAAAGAGGGTATATAAGTGGGCCGGGGAAACAATTTGTGTTTCGAGGCTATCCCTTTCAGGTAAATGGACTGTATAAATAAAATCACAACAGAAAGCAGCGTATAGGCGAATGCACCCTGCCTGAAAATCAGCGCCATCCCCTGTAGAATCACATTAAACAGGAAATGATTGTTGACCGGCGTTGGTAAAACAGGGTGCAGAAGGGCTTCAAACTTCACCAAAAGGGCAAAAATGAACAGGACAATTACAGTGAAAGGATTATTATTTCTGAATAATTGGAGCACTTACCGGTTTTTCTATTGAATTTCAGCGAAGGTAAGGTGTCTTTCGGGAATTTGGGTAATCAGCACCCCATTCAAAAATGTCATTAAAATAATAAATACCGCAGCACAATTAAATATAATTTGCTATATTTGTTTTAACTGAAAATAAAAATATGGCCCGGGTAATTCTAAGTATTTCGATTTTATTGTTTTTCTTTATTAGGACGGATGCCCAATATACTGCGAATGAGAATAAAAAATGGGTTTTCGGACGCCATTGCGGGCTGGACTTTTCTTCAGGAATTCCTGTGCCGTTTTATTCCAGTTTATACACAAGTGAGGGGAGTGCTTCTGTAAGTGATGCTTCTGGCCATCTTTTGTTTTATACAGATGGAAAGGATGTCTTTAACCGCACAGGTGTTCTGATGCCTTCGGGCGGTTCAATTGTCCCATTCATTACGGTTAGTGCCAGTCAGGCAGCCGTAATTGCGCAAGTGGTGGGCAACCCAAATCAATATTATATTTTCTCTTTAGAACAGGCATCTGGTATAAATTATTCACACCTTGCTTATTCCGTAGTTGACATGACTTTGGATGGGGGAAATGGAGACATTTTGCCGGGGCTGAGGGGAGTTCCTCTGGACAGTTTTTTGTCCGAAAAGATGATTTCAATCAAAGGCAGTGGCTGCAATACCTGGCTGGTCACAGCGAAAAGAGACAGCTTGGCGTTTTTTGTGTACAATATTACATCCGCAGGCATTTCGGCACCGTTGATATCAGTTCCCGCTGCGACCACAGGTACGTATTATAATGCCGTAGGCGTTTTTGCTGTAACAAGCGACGGGCATTAAATAGCATTGTCTTGCGAAGCTTGTGCTCCGTCGGGAATAGAATTGTTTTATTTTAACCCGTCAAGTGGAATAGTATCTGGAAGAATTGTATTAGACAGCACTAAATGGTGCTATGGTCTGGAATTTTCACATGATAATACAAAGCTATACGCCAATTGGGATAATTTTTCTGCCGGGGAAACCATTCTGCAGTACGACGTATCATTGTCCACTCCAGCAGCAATCGTCGCGTCAGTCTTAACAGTTGCAACAGGAGGTATTGGTCCTGAAACCCAAATGAGGCTCGGGCCAGACGGTAAAATCTATATGAACCGTTTATCAGATCTTTCTACAGGGTATCTCGACGTAATTAACTATCCGAATTTGTCAGGAACAAGTTGTGGGTACACAAGTCACGCAGTGGCCCTGATTTCGGGATCAGACGGATATATAGGTATGCCGTCAATTTATGTGCCGTTAGGCGTTGCAAGTTATACTCACACTCGGCATGATACGCTTGCCTGCATTTTTCCCGGCGACAGCATTAGGCTTTATGCGCACGACCCGGCTTTTGCATATTTATGGTACGACAGCACTTCGTTACGGTCAAATTATGTTACTACCTCTGGAATTTACTGGGTGCAGGAAAGTAATAGCTGCAGGATAAATATTGATACTATAGTGGTGGCTCCTTTGCGTGATACTTTCAATTTTCGCACGGATACAACTGTGTGTGTGCTCAGCGAAGCCCATACCGTAAGTTTGTCAGCACCATTAGGTACTGAATATCTATGGTATAACGGAGGAGTTGCTGCTGTAGATACTATCATGTCCAGTGGGGTTTACTGGGTATCCTATACTAATGGCTGCACCAGAAAAACAGATACTTTCCATGTGGCTATGGCCGATTATCCGCTGGCAATAGCAGGGGCTGATACTTTTTGTGTGAACGGCTCAGGAATCTTGACTGACCCTACTCCCGGCGGTGTTTGGGCCAGCAACAACCTCGCTGTTGCAACGATTGGTTCAACTAATGGGGTTGTTGCTCCTGTGGCATCAGGCACTGTTACTTTTTACTACACTACAGCTTCCGGTTGCGCAGTTTCAAAATCTGTCTTCGTAAAAGATCATCCATGCAATACAGCCGTAACAAACCCAAATCTGGCTGATGTCATTGCGGATATTTATCCTATCCCAGCAAATCAGGAGTTTGTTGTAACCATGGGTGGTAAAATCATGCCGGATGCTGTATTAACTATTTTCGATATGGCTGGTCGGCTTGTAAAAACAACAAAACTAACAGCTGCCCAAACAACATTTGCGGCAAACGAACTTCCGGATGCAGTCTACACTTGTAGGATCGGCTGCTCTTCCGGGCCCCAGGTAGTGCGGAAACTGGTGATAAAACACTAGGGTACTTATGTTGGCGACAGTATCGCTGGGAATCACTCCCATGCGAATAAGCCTAGTATTCAACGATTTGCCTTAGGTGGTATTCAAGATGTTTTACGTAGTCTTCTACGAGCCATAGGAGTGTTACCGGTTCCGCCTCATTTGTTTTGCAAGTACGCGATAAACTCTCCGCTGGTATACGTTTTAACACTTCAAGCAAATGCCGGTTATAAGCCTCCCAAAAAGCTATTACATGTGCAGGCTCCATGTCCTGATATCGGCTGCAAGCGTTCCAGTTGTCCTGATCATAAACAATGAAGGGTGTTTCCTCAAACTGCACCCGTACAAATCTTTGATGATTATTGGCGGCACTGTCTATCAGGTGGCCTAGGATTTGCTTTTTGCTCCATTTATTGGCTGAAAGTTTATGTGAGAACTCCTGTTCGGAAATATGGCTTATCAGTGCAGGAATAGTATCGCATAGGTATTGAAGCCGTTCTGTCGCAGATATCATAATTTCACGCATAGCGTTGGAAAATAGCCCAAAATAATGTTCTGATTGTGCAATAAATACGCAAAAAACCAAACTACCTGAAATGCCCCGGCATTTTTATTCACGTTTTCACTACTCATATTTATAGGTGTATTGATGTACCAGCTTTCCTTTCAGGAATGATTGCTTTACAATTATTCGCCCCTTAAAATCATAGGTGTACAGCTCTCTATCAAATATAACCGGGTGCCCCTTACCGAAGCCATCCTCACCCATATCATTGTTCACTAAGTCTACTAGTTGCCCAAGGGTGTTATAGTTGTAGTTAGCCCAGCAGATTGTCCTTTCCCTGCTGTTTTTCACCACCCGGTTGGTAATCCGGCCATCGGTAGTTGTAGTTATGTTTTCTGTTCCGGTTTGTTTTCCATTTACATAGTAATAGATAGTTGTAAGGCCAGGCTCGTAAGCAAATATTTTATACCTGCTGGCAGGGGCCGCAGGCTTATCGGCATTCGATGCATAATTTTCTACACCTGGTTTGGGATAAGTTTTAATCTCTTCTTTTTTCAGTTTACCATCCCGATTATAAGCGTATGAAATGTCTGCCAAGAGTATATTGCCAGGGTTAACAAAATACTTGTACGACATTATTCCTTCTGGCCCATAGGTGTATTTAACTTCAAATGTCACCTTCGAGCTATCCCATTTGAAGTCGGTTGGGGAATGGGAGGTAGAATTCTCTTCTAGGTCGTACATGTATTCACGTTCCTGATAAGATTTTAAGCTTACTATTTTTCCTTGCTCATAAATATACTCTTCTTTTCCCCGAGTTTTTTCATCGCTGTATTCTATGCTGCTCAGTAATTTTCCATCCAGCCCCACCAGGCAGGAACGCACCAATGTGTCACCCGAAAAAACCTTTATACTTTTTACCCCGGCAGTATTCTGAAACACTTCAGGATACATTTCTTCCTGTGCTTTTGCTGCACCAAAGCCGAAAAGTGTAATAATAAGCAGGTATTTCATTGGTGCTTGTTTTGCTGGTTTACAAATATAGGCAAAAACAAAAACGCCCCGGAAATCGGGGCGGCAAGTATTATCTAGTAAATACTAAATACTATCTACTAATTAGCGTTCTCTTTGCCTTTTGTTTTTGCTACAACTTCTTCCTGAATGTTGCGTGGAGCAGGAGCGTAATGGCTGAACTCCATTACTGAAGTGGCGCGGCCTGAAGACAATGAACGGAGTTGTGTCACATAACCGAACATTTCGCTCAGTGGCACTTTTGCACGTATCACCTGCAGGTTGTTACGGTTATCCATACCTTCCAGCATAGCGCGGCGGCGGTTAAGGTCACCGGTCACATCACCCATGTACTGATCAGGAGTAGTAACTTCCACTTTCATGATTGGCTCCAGCAATACTGTTTTTGCTTTACGGCCAGCCTCACGGAAGCCCGATTTAGCGCAAAGTTCGAATGACATAGAGTCACTATCCACCTGGTGGAAAGAACCGTCGAATATACGAACCCTCATACTCTCTACAGGGAACCCTGCCAGAGGGCCTGTAGTCATTGAAGATTCAAAACCTTTCTGAATTGCAGGGATAAATTCACGTGGAATAGAACCACCGAATATTTCGTTTACAAACTGGAAACGCCCTTTGCCTTCAGCCAGGAATGCTTCTTCAGCTGGCCCGATTTCAAACTGGATGTCGGCAAATTTACCACGGCCACCAGTTTGTTTTTTGTACACTTCGCGGTGCTCAACTGTAAGCGTAAATGCCTCTTTATAAGCAACCATTGGTGCGCCCTGGTTGATCTCAACTTTAAACTCGCGCCTCATACGGTCAACGATGATCTCCAGGTGAAGCTCTCCCATTCCACTCAATACTGTCTGGCCGGTGTCTTCATCTGTTTTTACGCGCAGTGTTGGATCTTCTTCTACCAGTTTAGCAATCGCCATACCCATTTTGTCTACGTCAGCCTGAGTTTTTGGCTCAACTGCTATAGAGATAACTGGCTCAGGGATAAACATGTTTTCCAGTACAATCGGGTGCTTCTCATCACACAGGGTGTCACCGGTTTTGATTTCTTTAAAACCTACTGCAGCACCAATATCACCTGCTTCGATGAAGTCAATTGGGTTCTGCTTGTTGGCGTGCATCTGCATGATACGGCTGATACGCTCGTTCTTGCCACTGCGCATGTTCAGAACATATGAACCTGCATCCAGATGGCCTGAATAACAACGGAAGAACGCCAGGCGGCCCACAAACGGATCGGTCATGATTTTAAATGCCAGAGCCGCGAATGGTTCTTTTGCATCTGGTTTACGCTCTATTTCTTCGCCGGTATCAGGGTTGGTACCTTTGATTGCTTCAATATCAACCGGAGCAGGCAGGTAGCGGATGATGGCATCCAGCGCTGTCTGTACACCTTTGTTTTTATATGCCGAACCACAAAGCATTGGGATAATGCTCAGGTCTATGGTTGCTTTACGAACTGCTTCATGGATTTCATTTTCGCTGATGCTGTTAGGGTCTTCGAAGAATTTTTCCATCAGCTGGTCATCATACTCAGCCACAGCTTCTACCAGGTACTGGCGCCAGTGGTCCACGTCATCCTTCATATCATCGGGAATCGGAACTTCTTTATAGGTCATGCCCTGAGTAGCGTCGTCCCAGATGATACCTTTCATCTGAATAAGGTCAACAACGCCTTTGAAGTTGTCTTCAGCACCAATAGGCAGCTGCAGCGGCACTGATTTTGCACCCAGCATGTCTTTTATCTGCTGTACAACCATGAGGAAGTCCGCACCAATACGGTCCATTTTGTTTACAAACCCGATACGCGGAACCCTATAGCGGTTTGCCTGGCGCCATACAGTTTCAGACTGTGGCTCTACACCGTCTACTGCGCTGAACAGGGCCAGAAGGCCGTCCAGTACGCGCATTGAACGCTCCACCTCAATGGTAAAGTCCACGTGGCCGGGAGTATCAATGATGTTGAATTTGTATTTTTTAGATTCCGGCAGTGTTTTGCCCTGAATGGTAGGGAAGTTCCAGAAGCAGGTAGTTGCTGCCGATGTAATAGTGATACCACGCTCCTGTTCCTGTGCCATCCAGTCCATGGTAGCCGCACCTTCGTGCACCTCACCTATTTTATGGTTTACACCTGTGTAATAAAGGATACGCTCGGTAGTAGTGGTTTTACCGGCATCAATGTGTGCTGCGATACCAAAGTTGCGCTGTAAGCGGAGGTCTGCCATTTTTATGAGTTATTTTGTTTAATTCCTGTTTTTTGGAGGTGCAAAGGTAAGGGTTTTAATCAGAAAATCCGAAAATGTGTAATAGATAATTTGTAGCCGTATTTGCCGTGACGCAGGGTTGGGTACCCTGAATCAAAAATATCCTTCAACATGCCCTCCCACAGCATCTGCTCTGCGATACAGGTACTGTTAGTAATTAGTTTTAGCTTGCTTTCTTACGAATGGTTAAAATAATTTATGTGTCGTAATTTATTAGATTAGTGTGGATAACCCTCCTTTTTGACCATTTCTGTAACATTCTAACCTTTTTTAACGTAACAAATTGGCACTTAAATACTAAATTCGCAACCTAATTTTAAAAAATGGTACAAACAGACTATATCCACGTGCCGTACGGTAAAACCGTACATGGCGAAGAAGAAATCGAAGCGGTAGTTAACGTATTGCGCACCAGCACCCAGATGGGCAAAAACGTGCGCGAAATGGAAGAACGCGTTGCCGGGCTGTATAATAAAAAGTACGGTATCATGGTCAACAGCGGTTCCTCTGCTCTTTACCTTGCTGCCGACCTTATGAACTATGAACCCGGATCTGAGATTATCACTCCTCCGCTCACTTTCTCCACAACTGTTGCCCCCCTCGTTAAAAAAGGCTGGGTTCCTGCTTATGTGGATGTTGAAGAAGGTACATACAATATTGATGCAAATAAGGTAGAGGAAATGATTACGCCTAATACAAAGGCAATGGTGATTCCTAACCTGATCGGTAACCTGCCCAACTGGGCTCAACTGCGCGAGATAGCCAAAAAACATAATCTGTTTGTGCTGGAAGATTCTGCCGATACGCTGGGCGCTGAAATAAATGGTAAGTCTTCAGGCCGTTTCACCGATATGAGCACAACAAGCTTCTACGGTTCGCATATTATTAATTGTGCCGGTAACGGTGGTATGTTGTGTGTAAATTCAGACGAATTTTATAACCGTGGCCGCTTACTCCGCAGTTGGGGCCGCAGCTCATCTTTGTTTGTAGAATCTGAAAAGATTGAGAATCGTTTCAATGTCGATATTGATGGTATTCCTTATGATGCGAAATTTGTATTCGAAGAGCCGGGATATAACATTGAGCCATCTGAATTAGGTGCTGCATTTGGTATAGTGCAGCTCAACAAGCTGGGTGCAAACATAGATACCCGCACTGCTCACTACAACCGTATGCTCGAATTCTTCACTCAATACGAAGAATTCTTCATACTGCCGAAGCAACTGCCTGATTCGCGCACCGCATGGCTGGCATTTGCTACCACACTTCGCGAAACAGCTCCTTTTATCCGCCGCGACCTGCAGATATTCCTTGAGAAAAGAAATATCATGACACGTACCGTATTTACCGGCAATATTTTGCGTCAGCCAGGGTTCAAGCATCAGCCTTCAAAAACAGCCAAAGGAGGTTATCCTGAAGCGGATAAAGTAATGCGCGGTGGTATGCTGCTGGCTTGCCATCACGGGTTGAACGATGCTCAGATTACCCATGTAATGGAGAGTGTTGCTGAATTCATGAAAAATATCTGAGATGGTAGAAATATTATTGCTTAGTTACCTCGCGTGGAGGAATAGTGTTTTGGCAAAATTGAAGAACCAGAGCGGGCTGGCATGGGCAATATATACAATCATGGCCTTTTTGGGCTGTTTCATGCTCGGTCTCATTTTTGTAATTTTCGCTTTTTGCAGAAATAGCGTTGACTTAAACCTGTTATCTTCAACAGATGCCTCAGTTAGGGACGCGGTTGCAAAAAACCTTGTAAAGGTAATTACAGGCAATCCGCTTCATACGGTTACTGTTGAGATGTTTGGTTTTGGAGGGTATCTCATTACCCGTTACCTGCTCGACAGGAAGCCAGGCAAAAAGGAACCAGAAGTACACTGGATGGACAAAATAGGGGAGCAGTAGAAAAGCATATTTTCATTTGAATAAAAAAACCGGGTAGCTCCCGGTTTTTTTTTTATATCGTTTACTCTACTTGTATCAACCCCATTTGTATCGCACAGATAACAAGGCCGGTTCGGCTGTTTACACCAAATTTTTCAAAAAGGCTCATCCTGTGCCCCGCCACCGTTGTCTCGGGTATGCCCATTTTAGCGGCAATCTCATGATAGGTCAGGTCAGTAGGGCACAGTTTCAGCAACTGTATTTCCCGTTCGCTGAGCGATGGCAGAATATTGGTCTGCTGCATCCTGCTCAGGAAATTACCAGACACCAGCTCGGAAAAATACAGTCCGTTTTCCACTATTGACTGTAGTGCTTTCTTCAGTTCTTTCGGAGGGCTGTTTTTCAGCAGGTAACCACTGGCTCCGCTTCTGAACATTTTAATAATGCCTAGTTCATGTTTGTGCATGGTAAGGATCAGCACTTTCATATCAGGCCATTTCTTTTTTATGGCATCGAGTGTGGCATAGCCATCCCACACCGGCATGCTTACATCAAGCACTACAATATCAGGCAGTGATTCAGCAGCAAGCAGCTTGTCGTACATTTCCTTGCCGTTGCTGGCCACAAAATCAACGCTGAATTCGCCAAAAGAAAGGATGATACTTTTCACCCCGTTCAGCACAATTTCATGATCGTCAGCAATGGCTACTCTAATTGTTGATTCCATTGTTATTGGGGTTTAAAGATAAAGTAATTGTTGTGCCCTTTGACGGTGCTGAGTCAACTTCCAGCGATCCGTGGATATACCTGGCCCGCTGAAACATATTCAGGAAGCCAAGCCCATTCATGGCATAAACCCTGTTTTTGTCAAAACCAACACCGTTGTCAGATATCTTCATCGAAAATAAATCCTTGCTGTAACTCAGCTCAAAATTAATATTTGTTGGCTTAGCGTGCTTAATACTGTTTTGTATGGCTTCCTGCGCTATCCTGAATATATGCAGCTCTTTTTCAGAACTCAAATTTACGGCATCGCCTTTAACGTTGATGGTACAAACGATATTTTTTGACAGCCTGATATTTTCCAGTTCCTTACTTATGGTATCAACCAGGCCTATGTTCTTCACAAAATTGCTGTTCAGCGAATGGCTGATGTTGTGCAGTTCATCTATCACCTGGCTGATAATGCCGTTCGTTTTTTCTAATAGTACCGCCTGTTCGGGGTTCGTGGCCATATCTGCAATATTGTACATGCTCATCTGTGCAAAACCCAATACCGATTTTATATTGTCATGCAGCTCTTTTGAAATCTGGTCCATAGTATTCTCCTGCTCCTCTATCTTGGTGCGGAGTACATTGTTCTGGTGGTCAAAAATCATCTGCCGCTTTTCAAGCTGATACAGGTTCTGCTTTCGTTTCTGCACCAGCAGGTAGGCAATCAGGAAGAATGCAAACAAGGTAATCATCAACGAACCGGCAACAAAAAGCGGAATAATATTCTGGTCATTCATGGGGATTTGAGCATTTTTTTATAGGAGAGGAAGACCCATCCCAAAGAAAAATATGTAACAACGCCAATGAACGGCAAGGTAAAATTAACACCCAAGGCCATTGACTTGAAATTTAGATTGATGTAATCATACAGCCCCCAGAATAAGAAGGTTATGCTCCAGAAAAAAACCAGAATACTAATAAACCAAAAATGAGGGAATTTGTACAGGTCGAGATTTTCCTGTTTTAGAAGGAAACGGAAAAACGCAAACAATGACATGCCAATAACTGTGAGTCCTTCGAAAAAAGAAAATAAAAATTTATAGAGTTAAGATGCTGGATGAAAACTAAGTTACCTATACCTAAAATAAGCCCAATTACCATTATTATAAGTCCAATATTTTTCGAAATAAAAACATCAATAACTTTATTAAAATACAGGCAGGTTAAACTGAATTCTAAGAAGCAGTAAATTGCGTATAATGGGAGATTGTTGTGATATTCTTTCGACAAATAATATGCTGCGCATTCATTTACGAATCCGCAACATATTAATATTGCTAACACCTTTGCAGCACTGTCAACAACTTTGAATCGGTAAAGGCAACTTATTACCGCAAACAACAGAGAGATATAATAAATAAAGTATGGTAATTCTGATGCCATTAGTTTTACTCTAACAAGTTGTTTCCAGCTACTCCTCCTGGGCAGCTATATGGGCATGGTACCAAATGATCCAGTGCCATTCCGTTGTAGTATACGTAATTTCCGGCAGCGTTATACCCTGCAATAATCAAAGTCAGTGCACCGCTCTGGAAACCAGCATAGTGGCCGTAGTTGCCAGAATTAATATACGACATTGTGTCCCCAAACATAATTTTTACACGCTTAATGCCTGTCTGGTCAAGCAACGCTCTAAGAGAGTCAGCATCTACAGAGAATGAACGTACGTCTGTGTCGTTTGCAGAAGAGTTAATGCTGCTCAGATAGCTGCCTATCATCGTATTAGCTTCTTCCAGAGGTATATACCTTGAGTCATCCGTAAGTGAAGTACTCAGCCTGCCTGCAGCATGAGTAGCTGTCTTGCCTGTATTGGCTGTTGTTGCACTGGTTGTGCTTGGTGTTACTTTATTAATGTTTGAGTCGTTTTTATTACAAGCTAAGATTAAAATGCTGATACAAATTGCGACTAATAATTTACTGTTCATGTTAGTTTTTTTAGTTGTTAAATAATGCCGCAAAGTTCTAACACACAGCGGATTATGGTAGAGCGGAAATGCACCTATTTTTTTGCTTTTTTGCAGAAAAACATTGCTTTTCTGCTTATTAGATATGTATTTTCTGCTGAAATAACCTCCAAAAACTGCCAAAAAGCAAAAACATAGCTTCCAAACTGATGGTATATTCTCCGCTATAATTTCGAACTTTACTATAGTAGCTTTTCTACATTATAGGTATTTATTCTGTGCAGATTATTTAGAATTTAATTAAATTATTAATACAGTTTCAATTAGAGGTTAAAAGGCTTGTTTGAATTTTAAATAGTAGAAGTTGGTTTTGGCAATAAGGTATCTTAACTGGCATTTATTCAACAATTAAACTATTCTGAAATAAAAAAAAATTACGCACACAAAACAGCAATAATTGTTGATGACAGTAAAGTTGACCGCTTTCTGTCAGCTGCGGTAATTAAAAGTTATGCTTTCGCCGAAAATGTCGAAAGCTTTTCATGCGTTTCAGACGGACTAAACTATCTGAGGGCTATTGATACAACATCAGCTAATCTTCCTTTGGTTATTTTTCTTGACCTCAATATGCCGGAGCTGGATGGGTTCGACTTTCTCGATGGCTTTTTAAAAATGCCTGAGTCATTAAGAAAGCAATGCCACATCATCATGGTGTCTTCTACTACTTCAAAATCAGACCTCGAGAGGGTCACCAAATACACAGCCATCCGCAGGTTTTACAGTAAGCCACTTTCTGTAAAAATACTGAGTGAAATAAACGAAATTCTGGAACTGGAATTTGTCCATTGACAAGGCAATATCTCAATGCCTTCAATCTTATTCAACTTGTTAATTGGGGATAAAAGATGAGGCTGCAGTAATTGCAGCCTCTCTTTTTGGTTTGTACGTAATGTATTGCTTTGTACTGCTACAGGTGAATTGCTTCTCCCAGTGCCACTTCCACAGCATCTTTTACCCCTTCGCTCATGGTTGGGTGCGGGTGAATACTGTCCAGCACTTCCTGCCATGTCGTTTCAAGTTTCCGTGCAACAACTGTCTCTGCAATCATTTCAGTTACATTATACCCAATCATGTGCGTGCCCAGCCACTCGCCGTACTTGGCATCAAATATCACTTTTACAAACCCTTCAGTTGCGCCCGCGGCACTTGCCTTGCCCGAAGCTGAGAATGGGAACTTGCCCACCTTAACATCGTATCCGGCTTCCTTTGCCTGTTTTTCAGTGAGCCCCACACTGGCCACTTCGGGTGAGCAGTAGGTGCAGCCCGGCACATTGCCGTAATCAAGCGGCTCAGGCATATGCTTGTACTTGCCTTCTTTATGTGCGATGGCTTCCACGCAGATTATAGCACCTTTCGATGCCACATGCGCCAATGCCTGTCCGGGCGTGATATCGCCAATAGCATATACACCGTCCACGTTTGTTTTGTAGTATTTGTCAACGATTACTTTGCCTTTATCAACAGTTATTTTTAAAGATTCAAGGCCAATGTTTTCTATGTTTGCGGCAATGCCCACTGCACTCAGCACCACATCTGCCTCAAGCGTTTCTACGCCGGTTTCCTTTTTTACCGTAGCTTTCACGCCCTCGCCGGCACCTTCTACCTTCTCCACCGAAGCGTTCGTCATGATCTTGATGCCTTTTTTTCTGAAGCACCTTTCCAGTTCTTTCGACACATCTTCGTCTTCAACAGGTACTATTCTGGGCAGAAACTCTACTATTGTTACTTTCGTACCTATACTGTTATAGAAATAAGCAAATTCCACACCAATAGCTCCTGAGCCAACAACGATCATTGATTTGGGCTGCTGGGGCATCACCATGGCTTCACGGTATCCTATCACTTTCTTTCCGTCAATCGGCAGGTTGGGCAACTGGCGGGCACGAGCTCCGGTAGCCAATATTATGTGGCGAGCCTGATAGGCCGTTACTTTACCGTCTGCGCCTGTCACTTCCACTTCTTTTTTGCCATTGAGCCTGCCCATCCCCATTATCACCTCAATCTTATTCTTCTTCATCAGAAACTGCACGCCCTTGCTCATTTTGTCGGCTACGCCGCGGCTACGCTTCACTACTGCACCAAAATCTGCTTTGAACTCACCCGCCACAATGCCATAGTCGGCAGCATGCGACATGCTTTCATAAACACTGGCAGTTTTCAAGAGTGCCTTTGTAGGTATGCATCCCCAGTTAAGGCAAATGCCTCCCAGGCTTTCTTTTTCTACCACCGCTACTTTATAACCTAACTGAGCGGCACGTATTGCCGCAACATATCCACCGGGGCCGCTGCCTACTACTATTATATCAAATGCCATAAAAGCCGAATATTTATGATGAGATAAATTAATTGTGAAGGGCAAAAGTAATAAAAAACTAACGCAGATTGCTTAAAACGATGCAAATAACAGCGCGCTGTAGCCTCGTCGTTTGAAACATACACAAATGTAGTTAGTGCTTACTGGTGGGTGCTTCATAGGTTCATCCAAAACCGGCAACTTTTTGGCAGTTCGTGGAATTATTAGTGCCAAAACTACGCGCCCTTCGATAAACTCATTATTTTTGAACGGATATTACTTAGATTAATGATGAGATTGCTCCTTTTTTTACTTTGTATTGCTGAGGTCTCATTATATACGGCGTTCCAGAATATTGCTGGCCCTATCTATAGCCCGCTCATTATTTTAGTTGTTTCTTTTTCAATTGGCTTTTTAGGTTTAAGGCTGGCACAGGGGCCATTTTTAAAATACAGGGATGGGTCAGAAGTCCGGCAGCGAATAGTGAAGATTACCGGAACTCTGGCTTTTCTTGGTTTGTCAGCCTGGATGGTAGTGATGCTGCTGCCAGCGTTCAGGCAAGTGCCAATGAATGAAGAGGCATACTCTGATGTAATGCTAACTTATATCCACATGATTAAGAATTTTACGCATGGAAAGCCGGCGTTTGAATCTTTTTTCCATGGAGGGTACACCATATCTCCGGCATACCTTCCTTTTCAGTGGATGCCTTTTGTTATTTCTGAGTTGCTGAATTTTGATTACAGATGGATAGCTATGTCGTCAGTAATGCTCGCATCAGCCTATTTCTTTTATCAGAACATCAGAAATTCAGAGTATGGCGGCGTTTTCTGGCAATTGATAGTGCCGGTGTGGCCGCTGGTCATTTGCATTGCCTTGATGAGATCTAATATTCTTGCATTTCAGATAACAGTAGAAAGCCTTGTGGCTGGCTACTACCTGTTGCTCGCAACGGCTATTGATAAAAACAAATGGGTGCTCATGGCGGTTGGCCTTGCACTATGTGTTCTTTCTCGCATGAGTATAGCTCTTTGGGTGCCATTGTGCCTGCTTGTTTATTTTTGCTCGCCAGATAGGAAGAAGGCGTATTACATTCTCGGAATTTTAGGGTTATTTGTAGTAGTATTTTATGTTCCGTTTATTGTTAAAACACCCTCTCTGTTATCCAATCCTTACCAGGCATACCTGCTGCCGATTGAAGGGGCCTGGTCAAGAAATGAACTGATGAACGGGTTTAGTTTCAACGCCTGGGGCATGCTGTTTTTGAAAGGCTCTGTACATGAAAAAGTATTGGCTTACCAGAAAATTCATTTTTACGTGAGCTGTTTTACTATTGCGCTTCTTGCAGGTTTTTATTTTATCGCCAGGAAAAAGAATGCGCTGAACAACTACTTACTCTTCTCTTTGAAAATATACCTGACTGTGTTTTATACATTCATTCAGCTCCCTTTTATTTATCTGTACATCGTTCCGCTCATCGTAACTGCTGCAATACTTTCCGGAGCCTTTATTACCTCCAGGCCAGTTAGTAAAAATTTCCCCTGAACGAATAATCGGATTGAAACATTGTTTTTGTGAACTCTGGTATATAATTTGCTGCTGAATAAGCGTTTTATTGCCTACCTTATTATGCTATGAATATGGAGAAGCAACCCATTTATAACTCTATCGGGTGTGGGTATAACACTACGCGCCGGGCAGACCCATATATAACTGAGCGCCTGATCAGCCTGCTTACTCCGCCGCCGCAGGGTATATGCCTTGATATTGGTTGCGGAACCGGTAGCTATACTATTAAACTCGCACAGTCAGGGCTATGGATGATAGGCGTGGATCCATCTGCAGTGATGTTGCATGAAGCAAAACAGAGGGATAGTTCAGTTCGATGGATTCAAGGGCAGGCAGAGGCAATTCCATTGCCCGATAACGCTGTTGACTGTGCCATTGCTACTTTAACCGTACATCACTGGAATAATTATCAGGCGGCATTTGCCGAGCTGGCAAGAGTATTGAAGCCCGGAGCCAGGCTGGTAATCTTTACTTTTACACCTGAGCAGGAGCGGGGTTATTGGTTCAATCATTTCTTTCCCGAAATGATGAAACGGGGAATGCTAAAATCACTTCCGCTCAATACGCTGGCAGGCCATGCACTGGAAGCGGGCCTTAAATTGATAGAAACAGAAAAGTACTTTGTGCATGACGGACTTCAGGACTTATTTGGTTACTCTGGTAAAAAACGACCCCGAAAGATATTTCGATCCTGAAGTGCTGAACGGTATTTCCTATTTTTCAATTCATGCAGATAAAGGCGAACTGGAAAGTGGCCTGAGAGAATTGCGAGAATCAATAAATAGCGGTGAATTCGCAGAAATCAAACAAAGTTTCAACAATGACGAAGGAGACTATTTGTTTGTGGCCTTCAGAAAATAAAAAGATTTGCTGTTACTAACTATTCGATAAATCCAACCCGGCACTATTCAAAAGGGAATGCAAGATTTAAAACAAATAAAAGGCCTCGATACACTAAGGGCATTTGCTGTAATATTGGTTTTAATCGGGCATCTTGGGCCTTATTACAGTAAAAGCGAGGCCATTGGGTACTTTATAAAAAGTATAATCCTGCCTGATGCAACATTTGGTGTGTATCTTTTTTTTGTGCTTAGTGTTTTTCTTATTACTTCAATTCTCTTAAATGCAAGGATCGAAAGCAATGATATAAACAGGATATCAATTGTGAAGAACTTTTTCATGCGGCGAGCCCTGCGCATCTTTCCTATTTATTACCTGCTGATCTTCATTCTTTATTTTATGTTCGACGATATAAAAGGCCACTTGGGTTATTTACTCACTTACACTGTTAACATGTACCTGTTTAAGGTAGATTCCTGGGTTGCCTCTTCCGCAACGCACACGTGGACTCTCTCAGTTGAGGAGCAGTTCTACCTTATCTGGCCCTGGATTGTTTTATATGTAAACCGCCGGTACCTCAAGTATATTTTCATTATCGCTGTAATATTTGGTGCAGTCAGCACTTATCTTACTTTGAAGATTAAAATGGCCCCATGGCTTACAATCAACTGTATGGATGGGTTTGGTATCGGTGGATTTTATGCTTATGCCCGCCTTGATAGTGAACGCTGCAGGGTATTCGAAAAAAATATTAAGCGGTTGATACCTTTTGTGTTTATTCCATATTTTTTTTGGCGTGCGTCGGTATACACCAACAATCAGTTTGGCATAAGTTTTCGCCGCTTTGTGTACAGTATTATCAACGTTTGGCTTATTGTTCTGGTAGTCAATAACCGATCGGAGTTGTTGAGAAGATACCTTCTGGAAAATAGAATATTGAATTACATTGGTAAAATAAGCTATGGGATATATCTATATCATGCATACATATACCGGCTCAATCCCTGGATGTATAATATTCTGAATCAGCGGTTCGGCCACTATCCTATTATTCATGATGCACTTATCAGTGCTTCTGCTTTATATATTTACGACCTGATTATTTTGTATTGCCTGTGTTGGTTGTCTTTTAATTTTATTGAAAAGCCAATTCTGCATTTGAAGCGTTTTTTCGATTATAGTACTAATAAACAAATTAAACCACATGCGTGACAATATTATTCGCAATAAGTGCGAAAAGTTCGTACTAATCGCATTTGTAAGTTTATGAGTTGAAAATATTTGGCAGTTTTGTTTTTGTATTTTTCCCTGAAAGAATTTGATTTGCTACCCCAAAAAAATAAATAGTGCTGAAACATGTTAAAGGCCTTGACACACTTAGGGCGTTCGCTGTGATTTTTGTGTTGATTGCCCATTGGGGGCCGCACTATTATGTTTACGAACCTGTAGGGCATTTTATCTCCAGGATATTTGTTCCGGATGGTGCCACGGGAGTGTACATTTTTTTTACCCTGAGTGGCTTCCTGATTACTTCAATTCTGCTCAATGCCCGGTTTGCTACTGATTCGCCCAATAGGTTTTCAATATTGAAAAACTTCATCGCCAGGCGAACATTGCGGATTTTTCCGATCTACTATATTTTTATATGCTCGTTGCTTGTTGTTTTTAATTTCGCCGATCTAAGGCAATACCTCGTCTGGTTTCTTACTTATACTTCTAATATTCTTTGTTATAAAACCAATTCATGGAACTCTACTTCTAACACCTGGACATTAGCTGTTGAGGAGCAGTTTTATCTTTTCTGGCCTTGGCTTATGTTGTTCGTAAACAGGAAATATCTGAAATATGTATTTACCCTAACAATTGCGGTGGGTGTTATCACCACTTATTACACACTGCAAACAAAGATTGAACCTTTCCTGGTTTTTAACTGTTTCGATTCATTTGGCATAGGAGGGCTGTATGCCTTTGCCAGACAGGGCAAAGAAGATACTATCCGGTTTGAAAAAGTTGTTCGCAAGTATGGCCCACTCTTGTTGATTCCCTATTTTTATTTTAAAATAGCCGCGCTCGAATTCAATATGTTTGAAGGTATTTTTCTAAAAAAAACAGTGGACAGTATACTCGCTATCTGGCTTATTGTACTAATACTTAATAACAGATCTGAAGCAACCAGAAAATACCTGCTCGAAAACAAAGCACTGAATTTCGTAGGGAAAGTGAGTTATTGCCTGTACCTCATCCACCCCTATATCTGGATATACTATGAAAAGTATTTGACGAAAGTAAGTATCATGTGCTATGGTAAACCAGTATTGCTTGCCATACTCACCAACAGTGTATTTATTTATTGCCTCAACCTAACTGTCATACTGACAATATGCTGGTTATCATACAAACTCATTGAGCAACCCATAATGAGCCTGAAAAAATATTTTAACTACCGGTAAATACTGATCAGTGCTGATTACGTTATCCTTTCAATACCGTTCTGCTGATGACAATACGTTGCACTTCACTGGTTCCTTCATAAATCTGCGTGATCTTCGCATCGCGAAGTAGCCGCTCTACATGGAATTCTTTAACGTAGCCATATCCGCCATGTATCTGCACTGCTTCGTTGGTTACACGCTGTGCAATGTCTGAAGCAAACAACTTAGCCATAGATGCAGGAAGGGTATAATCCAGCCCCTGGTCTTTTGCCCATGCGGCTTTATGTACCAGTAGGCGCGCTGCTTCTATTTCAGTGGCCATATCCGCCAGTTTGAATGCTATAGCCTGATGATTGGAGATTTCAGTGCCAAAAGCCTTACGTTCTTTCGAGTATTTAAGGGCCAGTTCATAAGCTCCGCTGGCAATGCCTAATGCCTGTGCCGCAATACCAATTCGGCCTCCGGCCAGCACTTTCATGGCAAAAGGAAAGCCAAACCCATCTTCACCAATCCTGTTGGCCTTAGGTACTATCACATCCTGAAACATAATACTGTGTGTGTCACTGCCTCTGATGCCCAGTTTGTTTTCTTTTGCGCCCACAGTTACACCCGGAGAGTCCTTTTCTATAATGAGTGCATTAATGCCTTTATGCCCCTTCTCTGGGTAAGTTTGTGCAATTACAAGGTAATAGGAAGCTGAATTACCGTTTGTGATCCAGTTTTTTGTACCGTTTACCAGATAATAATCGCCTTTATCTTCAGCAGTTGTGCGCTGCGATGTGGCATCAGAACCGGCTTCAGGCTCACTCAGCAAAAACGCACCAATCTTTTTGCCGCTGGCCAGCGGAACAAGATACTGCTGCTTCTGCTCTTCATTACCGTATTTCTCAAGGCCCCAGCATACGAGTGAGTTATTTACACTCATGCATACAGATACAGAGGCATCAATTTTTGATATCTCCTCCATCGCCAGTACATAGGATATTGTATCCATGCCAGAGCCACCATACTTGGGGTCAGTCATCATACCCATGAAACCCAGTTCGCCCAGCATAGCTATCTGCTCGGCAGGAAATTTCATTTTTTCATCACGCTCTATAACGCCTGGAAGTAATTCGTTTTTTGCAAAATCATGTGCGGCCTGGCGCACTGCTATATGTTCTTCTGTAAGTTGAAAGTTCATGAAATTGTATAATAGGCCCACAAATTACGTCTAAAAATTGCCAATTTCAAACTGTGTTTTGAAATATTCTGGATAAACAATTTTTGTTTAATTTTTGAGCAAATAACAGTTTTTATATTTCAACAAAAAATGGTTCCACCCCATAAATAAATAGCGCTTTTATCAAAAGAACACGCCCATGTTCAGGCTAAGGCATCGGTTCTTAATAGATCGGCTAGAGCTTGGGTCCACATCATAAAGGCCTAGGTCGTAGGTGAAATTAATGTCGAAATGATTGAATCTGGTGCCATATATATGGTCAGGCCATAATCCATGTTTTTAAAATCATCGGTGCTGGCCGATCCGGTCTTAAAGTCTGTCGTTTTGGAGCCGCCATACAGCAGTTGTGCTTTTGAATACGCAGTAATCAGCCTGCCGGCATAGGGCCCCAGGCCAAAATCAAATGTGTTTTTCCTTCATGCAAAAGGTGCTTTGATCAGCACGGGTACAGTAAGTTCCAGGTATCCAAGTTTGTTGATGTACTTTAGTACGCTGTCGGCCGTGTTGTTGTTTATAGCACCTTTCATAGAGTATAGCAGGCTCGGTTGCAGGCAAATCCTTTTGCCCGGTAGCCGGAAAACCAGTCCGGCATTGTAGGTGAAATTAATTCCGCGTGCGTCGTGTGAACCACTGCGCATTAACCGGTAACTGGTAGTATTTAAGCCCACCTGTAAGCCCACCTGGGAAAACGACGTGGCTGCCAAAGCTACAAACGTCAAAACCAATATTAATCGTTTCATAATCAGTGTTTAATAATACACAAGGTATAAAACAGGCAGCCTTCATGCAATACCATGTTTGGTGTATTTTTGAGATAGGTAAACTCCGTAAAGTTTCGTTTTTGACAGTTCAACGCAGGTAGTTTAATGATATGTACATTCAATTCACGGAAAAATGATACTTTTATCAATTGAATAAAAAATGATGCGTGATGGATTCAATCTCAGTAGATAGTATTAAGCATTTTATTAATAAAGAGGATACGCTGATAAGAAAAGTAAATGCGAGCATTCAAGGCCTGGAACAAGGAACTTTTGAGGAGTTTTTGCCTCTTATTGCCGCATTGGCGGCCGTTCTTCTCATATTCGGTGGGCAATATTTAATCCGGCGGCAGGAGGAGAATAGAGCAGTTGTTGCCGAAAAGTCTGCTGCAAAAGCAAAGATTATTAACCTCATTACAATGCTTAAATTTCATTTGCAAGAACTTGCCGGGCTTGAGGTCGAAATGGCTTACCTGTATTATCAGTATGAAACTGAAACACGCCCTTTTGAAAAGTCAGCGTTGATGAATGAACATAACAACGTACGAGGCTACAGGTCTGAGCGTAAAGGCAAAATCTCTCAGGCTGTTGCCGATCTGAAATCAGGCTTTGTATATTATTTCGAATGCCAGCAAAAAGAAATTCCCGACGAAATCTCTGAGGCCCTCAAAAAAATGACAAGCCTGATTATGAATTATAAAACAATGGCTCCTTATAACTCAGGTGAGGATATAAAAACAGAAAAGGTTCGTAAAGATGTAGGTGACTTGAAAAGGGTGTATTTATCTTACCTGGGGCACCTTGAATCAGAAGCAGACATGTTGTAATCTCTCGCAAAACCTGCTAGGTTCCCTGAATTGTTACATAATTATCAATCGGCAACCGCTTGGCAATGGACCTTGCCAGCGTCATTTCATCTGCATATTCAAGTTCGCCGCCAAATGAGATGCCGCGCGCAATTGTGGTGATGGTAGCAGGCATGCCTTTCAGTTGCCGGGCAATATAGTACACAGTTGTATCGCCTTCTATAGTAGGGCTCAGTGCCATAATTATCTCCACAGTTCTCGCAGGCCTGACACGTTCCACCAAAGAGCTAATCTGTAGTTGTTCCGGGCCTATGCCGTCAATTGGGGAGAGTATGCCACCCAACACATGGTACAGGCCGCTGTACTGCTGTGTGCTTTCTATGGCTATAACATCCCTGATGGTTTCTACCACACAAATCTGGCTGCGGTTGCGGCCCGGATTTACGCATATACCGCAAACCTCGCTGTCTGATACATTGTGGCACTCTTTACAAAACCTAATGCCATGCCGCATTCGTGACACAGCTCCTGTAAATTCATCAACCTCTGATTCGTGCATTCGCAGCAGCTGCAGCACCATCCGCAATGCCGTTTTCTTGCCAATGCCGGGCAATCTTGAAAATTCTCTTACCGCGTCCTCAACCAGTTTCGATGAAAATATCATTGTTGCAAAAATCAGACAATTTTGTGATGGCTGTACAAATTATTTTTCCACTTAATTGTAGCCGCGGCTTACAAGTGAATGTAATCAACGTTGGCTCCCGCGCCAAAGGCTTCACTTATACGGCCTGCATGTGTGTCAGTGAGTATTACTTGTCCAAAATCGGGGCTGCGTATTATGCGAAGCAGTGCCTCCATACGGTTTTGATCCAGTTTTTCGAAAATATCGTCGAGCAGCAATATAGGCAGATGGCCTTGTACTTTGGAGAGGTACGCATACTGCGCCAGTTTCAGTGCAAACAGAAAACTCTTTTTCTGCCCCTGCGATCCGAATTGTCTCAGTTGCAGCCCGTTAACGCTGAAATCCCAGTCGTCTTTGTGTACGCCTCTGAGTGTGCGCTGATACCTGAGGTCATATTCCAGGTTTTGTGCCAGCCATTCATTAAGTGGTTTAATGGACAGGTCGCTGTTATACGCAACTTCCACAGGTTCGTGGCCGCCTGTAAGCCGGTGATAGAAATCATTGAGCAAAGGCAGGAAATCCTGCAGAAAAGCCTTACGCTGCTCATAAATATATGTACCACCGGCAGCCATTTGAGCATCGTAAAAATCCAGCTCCGCATTGTCAGTAGCCCTGAATGCCTGTGCTTTCAGCCAGGCATTACGCTGTAGCAGCACGCGCTGGTACAGTATGAGTTTTTCAAAGTAAACTTTATCTGCCTGGCTAAGGATTCCATCCATCCATTTACGCCGCAATTCGCTGCTGCCGTTAACCAGCTCTGTATCATCAGGTGCTATCATTACTGCAGAGTAGCGGCCAATATGGTCGGTTATTTTCTCGTATTCGGTGCCATTGGCTGTTATTTCTTTTTTGCCACCCCTCCATTTGGCACTGATTACTTCTTTTCGCCCGTCCCTCGTAAACTCGCCGGTAACCCTGAAGCCATCCATGCCGGCCTGCACGCAGTTTTGCTGAAAAGAGGTAAAGTAGCTTTTGGTATAACAGAGGTAATAAACGGCGTCGAGCAGGTTGGTTTTGCCGCTGCCATTGAGCCCGGCAATACAGGTTACCGGCCCTGTAAAATCGAACGATGCCGATGCATAGTTACGAAACTGGAATAACGATATTTTATGAATGCTGTTCAAAACCGGAAGCGAAGTTACATCGGTGGAATCGTTTGTTGGTAGTTGTAGATTTTCTTTAATATAGATTTAGGGTGCCTCGTTTATGTAAGTATCTTCGTGGTACATTGGTTTGAGTTTTGGTGTAAAAGTGCTGTAACCTAAAATTTTCACCCGGTATTGTGTGAAAGGCCTACAGCCCAACCTGATTTGCTAAGCGTTCTCACTTGATAAGAATAATTGAGAATTACATTTCTATATTTTAAAATATAGCTGCCTGTTCCACCATTATTTCATCATTACGAAAAGGGATTTACGCAATTTGAATTGCAGTAGTATCTTCGTCTGGTATACACAAACATATGAAGCACTCATTTTTGGTGGTTTTAAGTTGCCTGTTGGCAGCATCAGCGCACGCCCAGCGTCCTGTAAGGTATGTAGACCCTTTTAAAGGCACTGGTGGGCACGGGCATACTTATCCTGGCGTAACCGTACCCTTTGGCATGGTGCAGCTCAGTCCTGATAACGGCTCTGAGGGCTGGGACTGGTGCAGTGGCTACAACTATGCCGATTCAACCATTGAAGGTTTCAGCCATACCCACCTTAGCGGAACCGGCTGTGGCGACTGGTGCGATATATCAGTGATGCCGCATGTGGCACCCGTGCCTGAGAATGCAGGCCGCATAAAAGTGAAATTCCGTCATGAGGATGAACACTCCCGTCCTGGGCTGTATTCAGTAAAGCTGGAAAACGGTATCAAAGTGTTTCTTACTGCTACTGAGCACTGTGGTGTTCATGCCTATTCATTTCCTAAGGGCAGCAAGCCGGTTGTATTGTTCAACCTGGCATTTATGATCAATTACGACAGCACCACAGAGTCCTCAATTTATCGGGTCAACGACTCAACTGTTGTAGGATACCGCTACTCTGCCGGATGGGCTAATGTGCAGCGGGTATATTTTGCTGCACGTACCAGCATGCCGTTCAGGCAGATCCGCACCTGGAATGTATCGCACTTCAAAGGGCACAAAGGCACCAAAGGGAATGTGGTGAACGGTGAGCTGCAGTTTAATGATCTGGACGGAAAACCATTACTGATGAAAGTGGCACTCTCCAGCGTAAACACAGATAAGGCACTTGAAGCACTGAACGAAGTCCGCGATTTCGATTTTAAACAAGTGTACAAGGCCAACAACAGGCAGTGGAGCGCAGAGATGAATAAAATTGCAGTAAAATCATCTGACGACAGGCTGAAGCGGATATTTTACACAGCACTGTACCATACCTGCATGGCCCCGGTGATCTATTCTGACAAAGATGGTTACTATAAAAATGCGAAAGGCGAAACCCGCAAAATGAACAACGGGCAGAGGTACACAGTGTTCTCATTGTGGGATACATTCCGTGGCCTCAATCCGCTGTTTACGCTCACGCAGCCCATACGCAATGCAGACATTCTCAACAGTATGCTGGCTTTTTATGATGAGAACGGGCTGCTGCCAGTGTGGGACCTGAGCACATGGGAAACAGGCTGCATGAGCGGTTATCACGCCGTGCCAGTACTCGCCGATGCCGTGCTGAAAGGCACACCGGGGCTTGATGCCGAGCGTGCATACAAAGCCATGCGTGCCAGTGCGTTCCAGAGCATCAGAGGCTCGAAGGACTATGTAAAGTATGGCTACCTGCCGCAGGACAAGGGTGGCCACAGCGTAACCGTGACAGTTGAATATGCTTACGATGACTGGTGCATTGCACAGGTGGCAAAGAAGCTTGGCAAAATAGACGATTACAATCTGTTTATGAAACGGTCGCAGGCATACAGGCAGTTATTTCACAAAACCACCGGTTTCATAAGAGGTAAGAATGCCGACGGTACCTGGGCAGAGCCATTTGACCCGCTGCTCACATCAACCGAATGGAAGTCTATGTACGAAGAGGGCAACGCATGGCAGTATACCTTCTTTGTGCCGCACGACATCAGGGGGCTGGCAGAGCAGTTTGGTACCTACAACAAATTCCTGCTCAAGCTCGATTCGCTGTTCACCATATCCTCATCTGTAAAAGGGGAGAGCGCACCGCCTGATGTAAGCGGCCTCATAGGCCAGTATGCCCACGGCAACGAGCCCAGCCATCATATAGCTTATATGTACACCTACCTGGGCCAGGCATGGAAGACACAGAAGCTGGTACGCACCATTATGGATTCTATGTATCACGACCGGCCGGATGGCTACGCAGGTAATGAAGACTGCGGGCAAATGAGCGCATGGGCAGTATGGAGCATGATGGGGCTTTACCCGGCCAATCCTGCCAGCGGTGAATATGTTTTCGGTAGCCCAATGTTTGATCTGGTGACTTTACAATTGCCTAATAGAATGTCGTTCAAAATAGCAACCCACAACAACGGGCCTGATCATCCCTATATACAGGGAGTGTGGCTAAACGGTGTTCCGTATACCAAGACATACATAACCCACGAAGCGCTGATGAGGGGCGGAGTCTTGTACTTTGAAATGGGCGACACGCCCAACAAGAACTGGGGTGCCGATCCGAGAGATTGGCCATCATCGGCCAATAACTAATGCCAGGCTCTTGGTTTAAACTGAAAGCCGGCTATGCACGCTTGTGCTTGAACAATTGCCTCCTTACATCGGTAGTGATCTGCTCGCTGGCATCCTTCAGATTGGCCTGTATCTTGCGCACATAATCGAAGTAACCCAACTGCAATCGAATGAACAAAAACAGAAAGACTGCTAAACTAATTGCGCATAGGGTGATCGTAACAATCGGGTCGTGACCGAAGTACAGAGAAATCAATGATGCGATGAAAAAGAACACGCAGAAAGTCAGAGCCACGATCTGCCCACCTGCCTCATTTACAGGCATCTTCGATGTGATGATCATTGCCGTCTTATTGCCTTCTTCTTTTAATTCCAGTTGTGTAATTGGGAACCTTGAGTCATGCAATTCCTCTACATTGGGCATGATGCTCAATATTTGTTCGTCTTCAAGTACCGCAAATTCGTGGCTATGAATAGTAAGATGGTTACCTACCAACCGGTACTTCAAGTGTTCCTTTGGAATAGGAAATCTGTATTGATGAGTACGAGTAAACATAACGAATAGGATAATTATTACAAATTAATTCAAAAGAAATGACTAAATCTTTGCTATCCAACCCATTAACGGAAGTTTAACCAGTAACTGACAGTTGGCTTAACAATTCCCTGTCCCTTTCACTCAGGTTTTTAGGAACGGTAATCACCACTCTTACATAGGCATCGCCCCGCTGCTTGGGGTTGCTGTACTCGGGCATGCCCATCTCTTTCAGCCTGAAGGTTTTATCGCTATCAGTGCCGGCGGGGATGTTGATACTCAGCGACTTATCGAGCAACTGAACCGTGAGCTTACCGCCCAGAATCGCCGTCATTGCTCCTAAAGGCGCATCGAAGTAAAGGTCATCGCCTTTGCGGGTAAACTTATGATGAGGTGACACATGCACGGTGATCAGTAAATCGCCGTTGGGGCCGCCGTTGAAACCCTGTCCGCCTTTCTCTTTCATGCGCAGGATCTGCCCGTCGGCAATACCCGGTCTGAGTTTTAAGTTCAGCTTTTGATTGGTGAGATTTACCTGCCTGGTGGTACCCTGAAATGCCTCTTCCAGCGAAATAGTTGTCTCGGCCTGATAGTCTTCTCCCTTGCGTTGGCTGGAGGTTCTGCGGCTACCGCCAAAGTTGGCTGCACTGCTACCGAATATCGACTCGAAAAAGTCTGAGAAACCGCCTTCGTCCGATGAACTGTAGGAGTACGATGAACCACCGGTGTTTCGCCTGCCGCCGTGGTTGAAGCCACCATATTGGTGCTGCTGCCAGTTCTCGCCCAGAGAATCATATTTTGTTCTCTTGGCAGGATCCGAGAGTACATCGTTGGCCTCGTTGATCTTCTTAAATTTCTCTTCTGCTTTTTTATCTCCGGGGTTTTTGTCCGGATGGTATTTTACCGCTAGCTTGCGGAAAGCTTTTTTAATATCGTCCTGCGAGGCTTTTTTATCTACTCCAAGTATCTTATAGTAATCTTTGTATTCCATAGCTGTGTTTTTACATCTTCGCTACGCAAAGTTACAACTACCTGAACACCTGAAAGGAGTTAAAAAAGTCGTTCATCTCGCTATTGGTAGGATAATCTTTTTTGGCAACCACCGTAAGATCGTAACGCCTGTTGCCGGCAATTACCTGCTTTACTATAGTGATCACATTATCTGCAGGCAGATTGAGGATAAATGTACGACCGGGATAGCCCGCCATCTCTATTGGCTGACTGATAACTTCTAATTCTGTAAAATCTCTTTTGCGCACATTAATGCTGCTGTCCAGGCTTTCATTCATCTTGTTCGCATCGCTGGTCAAGCGCGCTGGCACATCGGTATAAGACACCTGAAACAGCTTGAACTTGTTCAGCTCCAGCGATTCTGGTCGCCATTCTATAAAATGAACGTTCTGCTTGCCAAACGATGTTACCAGCATCTTGTCATATTCTTTGCGGCCCTCGGGCATACGTATCGAAAACGACCTGTCGGCATATTTCGACCACCTGTTCTTATGACTGGAGCAAGCCGAAATAACCAATGAAAAAACGACGATGCCGATTACAGCCGGTACCCGTTGATAAAATGTACGCATTGTTCTTTAACTTATTAGTACATAAAAAATGAAATACGAACGATAACAAAATAAACCTTGCAAAACTGCCCATCCATTTTGTTATCGTTATTAAAGTACTATACTGCCGTTCTTATTTTTTCTTGCTATCGCCCTTGCCTTCACCCTTGCCTTCGCCGCCTTTTTTCTTAGCTGCTTCTTTGTTCTCTTTATAGCGCATATCAGGCGTACCGTCTTTTTTCAGTTTTTGTTCTGGCTTTGCAGCGCCTTTGTTCTCTTTGTTTTCTTTGTGGCGCATATCAGGCGTGCCGTCTTTTTTCATTTTTGGCGCAGCCTTGGCGTCATCTTTTTTGTCTTCTTTCTTTTCTTTTGGTTTTGCTGCTTCTTTCTTCTCGCCGGCTGGTTTTTTAGCGTCTTTGTTTTGTGCAAACACTGGCGCGCCAATTACCATAAGCGCGATCAGGATACTGAATAATTTTTTCATTTTGTTGATGTTGGTTTTTAATGAACCTCTAAATTAAAACAAGTTTTTAAAGTTTAGGGAAATTTTTGAAGAATTAGGTCCCAATGGCCAATGGGGGCATCACTACTGGTAAAGTCCCCAACATCCCGGAAAATAACATCACGCAGCACCGCACTCAGCTCTCAAACCCGCTCTCACCTTTGCAACCACACGCTACACCGGTCTCACACAAAACACGGGTCATTGCGACGAAGGAAGTAACCTCATGCAACATCGGTCTCACACAAAAAACGGGTCATTGCGACGATAGGAAGCAACCTCACGTAACACGGGCTCTTACAAAACACGGGTCATTGCTCTCATATTATGTACAACATTCGATGCTTACAAACAAGCAAGCATTTCCTCAAATATTAATGACAGATTTGGAACTGTTGCCTTTAAAGAATGTAAGTATCTTAGAACAAAAACCAATTGTCGATCGAGTTAGAAAATATTTAGCAATTGAGCACAGGATAGGAACAACTGCCACTTTAGAGAAGGAAATAGATATTCTAGTTTACAAGTTGTATGAACTTACATATGACGAAGTAAAGGTTGTAGAGCCGGACTTTAGCCTTAGTGAGGAGGAGTATAATAACTTTAAAATGGAGTAGGGTAGGGCGTAGAGTTGCCGCCAAATGCCTGTGTGGTTGCAGGGTGGGGCGTAAGGTTGCGTGTAAAGTTTATTCTCAATGGCTGCTCCCCCTCGCCCGCCGGTGCTTTTTTTATTAACTGCCATAGTTTTAACGAAATCTGTAGCGAAGGCGGGAATCACTAAACTAATCAACCAATCGACAACTCAACGAATCACCCAAATTAGCTTCTCCTTACCCAGCGCCTGATGTCCTGATACTCGAGGTAGTAGATGACTTTAACAGAGAGGCTGTTGGTTTGCGGCAAACCAAAGGTGGTTTCTGCATCTTTAAAGTAATCGTAGGCCAGCACCGGTGCATCGGGCGATGAGTAGATACTGTTCTGGTACACAACGCCCATTTCGCTGCCCGGCCTGAACTGCCATACAAAGCTCAGGTACAGGTTGAAGGTATTGAAATTGACGTTTTTGTTGCCGCTGTATGGTACGCTATAATCAACACTGCCATTGCTGCGGAGTAAGCCATACTGCAGGTACCGCGCCTGCGACCAGTAGTGGCGCGCATCGAGCTTCAGGGCCATATTGCCGGCGAAAATGTAGGCGCCTGTAAGGGAGTTGGTGATGGTGTGCACATCGCGGGTGCCAAAGATTACTGAGTCTGCGGTTTTGGCGGCGTAGCCTTCATCGCTCATATTGTTATCGCCCGAGAGGCTGTAAATAAAAGAGAGCTTATCGCTGAAATGATAGCGGGGGCTTAATGACCAGGAGAAGAGGTTGCGCCCCTGTGCCGCATACCAGCGGTTGGTGATTTGTATATCAAATGCGAAATTGCGGCGGTAGTCGGTAGAGTAGAAGCCGCCGGCCATACAGTTTTCGGGGGCGGTATAATGCCTGCCTGCGGTGCGTGGCTCCAGGTAATCGTTGGTGATAAAGGGCTGTAGTGTCCAGTAAATGCCTACTGCACTGTAGTTTCTGAACATATAAGTGTGCGACCCAAATATATTGGCCTGCAGAAACACATCGGGGTTAAACACACGGTTGTAGGCAATGCCCACATGGTTGTATGCCTGCACCAGTATGCCCACGGGCTTGTAAATGTTGTAATAATGATCGAAGAGGTAGGTGGTAATGTTGTTGCGAGCCAGGTAGCCGAGGTCGTTGGGGTTAAAATGATCGCTGATGGAGCTGGTGCTGAGGTTCCAGGTATAGCTTCCGCTGAGCTTGCCTATACTCAGCTGGTAGCGGTGGCCTATATCGGTATTGCCTGGCTTGTAGAGCTGGCTCACATCGGCCGAGCCGCTGATGCCGTAAGAATTGGTTTTATTGGCCAGCTTAAAAAGCACTGCTGCCACATCAGCGTTATAGCTGTTCTCCTCGCGGTACACATTGGTATTGATGAGGCTGATGTAGGAGTTGTTTTTGAGCGCCTGGTCCAGCACCACCACATTGTAGTTGGTGAGGGGGGCCACCTGCACCTGCCGGGTGCTGCCGGTAAGGGTATCCTGCACGGTAGCATATGCCGCCTCTGATACGGCATTGAAGAAACCTATGCCCAGGTTCGATTTGGTTCGCCCGGAAAGCTTGGTGGCATTGTACAGCCGTGTGGTGAGCGGGTTGGAGACAATGGTTTCGCCGGGGGGCAGGTTACTGCTCAGGCTGCCGGCATTTACCGGTGTGCCGCCCACCCGGCGGCTGTAAAAAAGGTCGTTTTTATTGAACAGGTCTAGCCCCTCTGTAAAAAAGTAACGGTTCTCGTTATAGCGCACTTCAACAGGCGAGAGGTTAAGTACCTGTTTGTCATAAATGGTCTGCCCGAAATCGGGTACCAGTGTCATATCAAGTGTGAAACTCTCATTGAGCCCGTACTTGAGGTCTAAGCCACCATTGATTGAGTTGGAGGAGGTGCCGTTATAATCCTGCGTATAGGCTGATACGTAGGGAAGGAACACCAGCCTTACGGGTGCTTTAATCTGGCTGATGCCGGTGAGCAGCCCTGTATGGTTGAGGGTGTTGGCGTCGGTGGGGAGAAATGTACTCCAGTAGGAGAATTCCCTGTATCGCCTGATGCCCCTGGAAAAATTGACGCCCCACAGCTGCTCTGCATTTGCCGGAAAGCGCAAAGCCGAATAAGGTATCTTCATTTCTGCACTCCAGCCTCTGTCAGTGACCTGCACCTGGCTGTACCATGCTGCATTCCATGAGGTATTCCTTCCGCCAAATTTAAAAATGGCATCTACCTGCACGCCGGCAGCGGTTACCACAAATTGTGTGGCATTCTGGTGGTCGTTGTAGGTATCGAAGGTAACAGAAAACAGGTCTGTATTGCCGCCGTCATCATCCCTGCCTGAAAGCTGTTTGTATATTTTGTCAGGCTCGTTGTCATACATCATGGCGCCAATGTAAATGGCATCATTGTCGTAGAGTATAGTTACCTCAGTGCGCTGCATGGAGGGTTCGCCCGGCCTGGGGCCATATTGAGTAAACCCGGTGGCTTTCTGAGCTGTTGCCCAGGCGGGTTCATCGAGCCGGCCATCAAGGGTGATTTCCCCGGAGAGCCTGCCGGCAGTTAGTGTGCGTGGAGAAACCTGTGCATGCACACGCCCCAGCCATCCTGCAACGCAGCAAACAAGCAGCAAATATCTGATGAAGGGTAGCACAATATGTTTTCGTTAGCCCCGGGGTAAAGTGTTGTTTTGCTTGCCTGCCACTGATGCAAACGCTGCCTGTAGTGGAAATTAGAAACTGGAGGTTATTGCCAGCTTCAGGCCGCTGAATGCAGGCTCATAACGGCAAACACCACCGGCACAGTTAATGCCATCAACCTGTTTTACATAGGCCAGGGAGAAGCGGTTGGCACCCCTGGTATAGGCTACATAAGCACTGTAGTAGTGGTCTGCTTTTTTAGTTGCGAAGCCGGCATCGTTGGCGTTTGGATTGTCCTTGTTTTTGTTGATAGCAGTATTGTACATGTCAGATACTGATATAGACCACCTTGGCGCCACATCGTACTCCAGTAATGCAAATACCCATGAGCCATAATCCTGTAGCGTATTCATGTACTGTACCTCTGCCCTGATTGATTTCTTTTCGTTGAGCTTGTAAGTAACCTCTGCAAAAGGAGTGAGCGCATATACAATTGGGCTGGAATCGGCACGGGCAGCAATCTGGTAGCGCAGGGTGTTATACTCCATGTACTGTGCACCCACCTGGAAAATCCAGGATTTTAAACCCTGGTAAACTCCTTCTACAAAGCCCTCGCGGTACAGTTTTTCATTTTTGAGCGTATTGATATTGGTATACGACAATGTGAAGCTTGTAACATCATTGGGAGACAACAGCAGGTTGGCGGAGAAAGCCTGTTCAGACTGGTCCTGCGATGCCGGAGTATAGCGGGACATGAGGCGTTCTGGCCTGAGTACAGCTACTACAGGTTGCCAGTTAAGCATGCCGTTGAGTAGTGTTTCATTGGTAGACGTGCGCATAATAAAGTCTTCCGTGCGCTTGCCCGCCAGGCTCAGTGCTATTCCTTTTACCCCGAAGTTAAGGGAGGTATACTCCACATTGCCCGGCTTTTCAAATATTTTGGTACTGCCACCGGTATCTGTTTCGTTGATGGCTTCTGTTGATTTATAGGAACCCTCTACATACCAGGAGAAATTTTTGTAGGTTAGTGTATTGTACACTGTGCCGGCATACATGTTATGAACAGGCGTAAACCTTGGGCTGGTTGAATCAGCAAGGTACTGAGTACGCACTGTGCTTGCGAGTGTCTGGTAAGAATTATTATCAAGTGTGCGGTTGATGACGCCTACGCCAGGCAACAGGTGAACCTTGCCTATATTGAAATCGCCCTCCAGGTTTAGCCCTTTGATGATGGGTGCATAACGCACATTGTTTACGCCGATATTGTTTTTTTGCTGGCCAGTAAATCCTTTTACCTGAATGTTGGAAGCAAGCTTGTATTTCAGTTCTATGCCTATCAGCGCATTGTCAATCAGCAGGCCCCTGTCTTCGTATGCCCTGAACAGGATGCCGCTGCCTATCTGGTCGTAAATGGTACCCACTGTGATGGACAAGTCTTTCATGTCTTTTGTGACGCTCCATGCACCAATGCCATAATCTGAAGTAGCGGAGGTGGGGTTTTTCAGATTAGAGTTGTCAAATGCATCGGCACGCACAAAAAAAGTAAAACCCTTGATGTTGTACCGTAGCGAAAGCCATCCTTCGTTACCACTGAGGTAATTATCGTACAATGGATTGCCAGATGCTTTGATGTTGGTGTCTCGCATGAAAAAGTTGACATTCATCATCAGGTCGCCGGAAAAAGTACCCTGGCCAAAAGACCCAAATGAAATACAAAGCAGCAAAAAGAATATTGGTGATTTTTTCATCTAAATGATAATATTGTTAAAGTTTTTCCGAAATTAGTGCCTTAATTTAAGTTTGGCAAAGTTTTCGCTTATTTATTGTAAAAACAAGCAATTATGAAAAAAATTCTGTTGGTATGTGCATGTATGGGATTGTTAACTGCAATACATGCGCAGGAACTTCCTGAAACCCAGATAAAGAATCTGGATAATGGAAAAAAAGTAGCATTTAATGAGTCTTTTGAAAAAGGCAAGGTAACCCTGATCAGTTTCTGGGCAACATGGTGCGTACCCTGCAAAAAAGAAATCAAAAATATTGCATTGAAACTGGACGGTTTGAAAAAGGATGCGGGCATTGATTTCAACTACATGACCATATCAATTGATGAAGTCCGCGCCGAAGGGCTGGCACGGACGTATGCCATGGCTCAGGGATGGCGTTTTCCTTACTTTATTGATGCCAATGCTGACCTGAAACGCTCACTGAACTTTCAGTCTGTGCCATATACTATGATTATTGACAAAAATGGTAAGGTGGCCTTTACACATACCGGTTATGAAGAAGGCGGTGAGGTTGAGATTTTTGAAAAAATCAAAGAGCTGGCTAAAAAGTAGTTCTTGCTATAAGTTATTTGTTAAAAAGTTATCCCGGGCTGAGTCCCGGGATTTTTATGCCAGGCCGTAGGCACTTGAGAGGTTTTATGCAGATTGAAATTATTTTTTTATAGTTTCATTTAATGCCGTGAAATCAATACGGATACATTAAGTTTAACCTATGAAGTTGCACCTTGACGGGAAATTTATTGGCAAGGCTACGGTTGCGGCGGTAGTTTACCTGTTATGTTTTGGGATTGTGATGGCGGTATTACCCGTAAGGCCCTTCTGGAACGACGAGTGGCGCCTTATCTACAACATCAAATTCAAAACTCCGGCGCAGCTATGGGGGCGGCTTGACCTGCTACAGGAATGCCCTAGGGTATACCTGATCCTGATCAAAAAGATAACCGCTGCATTCGACTACAGTTACACAGCACTGCGGTTGCCGCCACTGATTATTAGTTGTTTCAGTTTTCTTTTACTGTTTTACCTGGTAAAGCGCATTTTTGATAAAGGCAGCATATATGGATATCTGTGGATGCTGATCATTATTTCGTCTCAAACCTTTACCGACTATATGGTGCAGGTGAAGCAGTATGAGATGGATATTTTCCTGTGCCTGTTGGTGTTCTGGCAGTACCTGGAACTACTGGATATTGCCCGCGACGGAGTGGGCAGCCGGCTCAGGTTTTTGCTGCTGTGCGCCACTGTGCTGGTAGTGCCTTACTTCAGTTATATGTACCCCATATCCTTTGCACCGTTAGTGCCATTGGTTACATTAAAAGCGATCATGTCAAAAAGGGCAGAAAAGTCTGGGGCGGGGATTGTTTATGTGCTGCTGCCCATACTTATAGCCACAGCCACTATTGCTGTATTCTATTATATAGATGTGAAACAGGTAATGGCTGACGACAGAATGTACCTTTCGTATTTGAAGATGCTGGGGCAGAAGAAAGGGGAAATCCATTTTATTGAGAATTGCTGGAACCTGTTTGCACTGGTAGGGTCGGGCGCTTTGTTTGAGATAGTATTTGGTGTAGTGGGTATCTTGGCTTTTGTATACAACACATACGCATTAGCCCGCAAAAGGTGGAGTGAATTTACCACAATGGATTACCTGAAGGCTTATGCGGTGCTGCTGCTGTTCGTTACGCTGGTTCTTTTTCTTTCGGGCAGGCTGCTGGGCAATGTGGCCAGGCTGGTGGTATTTACGGTGCCATCTATCTCGCTGCTTATTGCAGCACTGGTGAAGGATATGAGTAATACTGCTCGATTTGTGCGGGTGTCGCGGGTAGTGAAAGTGGTGCTTTTTCTGGGGTTGTTTGGCAATATACTTTCTACCTGTATCAACAACTTTACCTACTCAGATTACAATCATTGCATCAGTACTTACCGGAGTATCACCAAAGCGCTGCAGCAAGCAAGGCAAAGCCATATACCCATAATGATTACCGATGGCGCACTGGCAGAGAAAGTGCCAGAACCGGGGCCTGTGCCGGGCAGTATTGCCTCCAACACTATTAACCAGGAGCAGATAGATGGTGCAGAATATGTGTGCCCGGAAGTAGTGCTTAAAGTAGACCCGGAATACAAGCTATGGGATACGGTGGCTATTTATTATATGCCTGATGCAAAATGGATAAAAGAGTATTTCCTGCAACTGCCCCCCCAGTACAATGCGGCCATTGCCTGCGACGGGATCAACATTTTTCCGATGCACAGGTAGGCGAGGTTTCTTGCTTTTGTTTGATTGAGGCACAAGAAATGCAAAGGGTGTGCAATTGATTTTTTGTGTTTTAGGCTTTTTAAGAAATCAAAGCACTAACCAGTGGATGCTATTCGCGGGTCAGGGTAAGGGGAGTGCATTATTATTGGCTATTCAGAAAATAATCTATCTTCAACATCACAAAAATATTCAGCTACTAATAATTGTATCTTATGAAAAGCTTACTAGTATTTATGCTCATGTACTTTGCACCGGGTTTCTGGTCTTCAGGAATTAAGAACGCCTGCAAAGTTTCTATTGATGAACGACCTGTAGTGAAAATAGATGAACATCTGCAGGGGATATGGAAACTGAAAGAAGATACTAACTACCATGACTATTTCATTATTGAAAATGACGGCGACTACCAATATAGTATTACTTATATGAATTGCGGCGGTGATAACCGCGGGCTGGAACACGGAATGTTCTTCTTTTCTGAAATCAATGGCGTTAAGTATATCAATATAGGGAACTGGGATGAGGACTACAGGGGGTATCTTTTTTATAAAGTGAAAAGTATTAGTAAAGGCAGCTGGGACATGGTTGCTAATCTGGTCACAGACCCTGCTCTGGCAAAAGTGAAAGATCAGGCAGAACTGCGGCAGCTATTGCAAAAGGATGCGGACAATCCTACATTTTTAGGGAAGGATCTGCATTTCAGGAAGAAATTTGAATTCAACAGTTTTAACCGAAAATAAATGAGGCGGCCTCATCAGGAAGCCGCCTCTGTTTTTATTTATTGTATCTTATTTTACTGCTTTGCCATTCAGCACTTCGTTTCTCATTACCACTACACCATCAAACACATCTATCAGAACGGGTTTTGACTTGTCTATCTCACCGCCTATTATTTTTTTGCTGAGGAGGTTAATGATGTCTTTCTGTATTACTCTCTTGAGCGGGCGTGCTCCGTACTGCGGATCGAAGCCACGCTGAACGAGGTAATCAAGCGCATAATCTGAGAACTGGAGGTTGATGTTTTGTGAAAGCAGTTGTTTCTGCAATTGCTCGAGCTGTATGCGGATTATGCCCCTGATCTCCTTCTTCATGAGCGGGTGGAACATGATCACATCGTCTATACGGTTGAGGAATTCAGGCCGTAACGACTGGCGCAACACTTCCATCACTTGTTCTTTGGTGGCATCTACTACTTTGTCCAGGTCCTTGTCGTTGAGCTCGGCAAAGTTTTCCTGAATGATGTGGCTGCCCATATTGCTGGTCATGATGATGATGGTATTCTTGAAGTTTACCACACGGCCCTTGTTATCGGTAAGGCGGCCATCATCGAGTACCTGCAGCAGTATGTTGAACACATCCGGATGTGCTTTCTCTATCTCATCGAGCAGTATTACAGAATACGGCTTCCGGCGCACGGCCTCTGTGAGCTGGCCACCCTCGTCGTATCCTACATATCCCGGAGGGGCACCTACCAGGCGGCTCACGCTGTGTTTCTCCTGGTATTCGCTCATGTCTATGCGGGTCATCATGGTTTCATCATCAAACAGAATCTCGGCGAGTGCCTTTGCCAGTTCGGTTTTACCGACACCCGTAGTGCCCAGAAAAATGAAGGAGCCAATAGGCTTGCGCGGATCTTGTAGCCCGGCCCTGCCACGGCGTATCGCATCGGCTACGGCTGTAAGTGCTTCTTCCTGGCCTACCACGCGCTTATGCAGTTCTTCTTCGAGCTGCAATAGTTTTGTACGCTCACTGGTGAGCATGCGCTGCACGGGTATGCCTGTGGCTTTGGCCACGTTTTCGGCTATATCTTCGGCATCTACTTCTTCCTTGAGAAGGCGTTTGTGCTGACCGTCGAGGTCGTGCAGTTGCTTTGAGAATTCTTCAATGCTTGCTTCCTCCTGCTGTACCTTACCATACCTTATCTCCGCCACGCGGCCATAGTTGCCCTCGCGTTCGGCCTGCTCGGCTTCCAGTTTCAGATGTTCTATGTTGGTTTTTGCTTTGTTGATCTTGTCTACAATTTCTTTCTCTTCCAGCCACTTTGCTTTGAGCGTATCGCGCTGCACAGTAAGTGCTGAAATATCGTGGTTCAGCTCTTTCAGTTTGTCGTCGTCTTTTTCTCTTTTGATTGCCTCACGTTCTATCTCCAGCTGGCGGATACGGCGTTCCAGTTCGTCCAGTTCCTCGGGCATGGAGTTCAGTTCCAGCTTCAGCTTGGCGGCACTTTCGTCAATCAGGTCAATGGCTTTATC
>OMJB01000098.1 GCA_900299255.1 Sphingobacteriales bacterium | reverse complement strand
TATCACTTGAAAACTAAAAACTTTTAATTTAACTTCGTAAAATCAAGAAACACTATCTAACAATTAGTCCACTTTAGTTTGACTACATACAGAAAGACTCCTAATTTAACCACAGCACCCAATTTTTTTGGGCAGCATTTTAGCATAAACGTTTTTGCAATTATCATAAAACGCATTGACTCCGAAAGCCAATGGAATCACCTGATCGAAATGATTTAAAAGATTTCTAATATGAATCAATTCTAGCATGGCATTAAATCATTATGTTATTCTATCGGAGCAAGTTATTGTTTAAGAGGTAGCTACAAATGCTAAACAGCAATTATTTTATCTATCTATGAGGGTATAGTATTTGTTTAAGAAATTTGGTAAAAATCTAAACAAAATTGATCTACATTTGTCAAGTGAATAAAGTTTCAGTATACAGGAGAGAGCATTTTAATGCCGCGCACAGATTACATAACAATGCGCTCAGCGATGCTGAAAACGCTCAATTGTATGGCAAATGCAATAATCCGAACTATCATGGACATAACTACGATCTTACCGTGAAAGTTACCGGTCCTGTAAATGAACAAACAGGATATGTGATGGATACAAAAGCACTATCTGATATTATCACGATGCATGTGCTGGATGTGTTCGATCATAGGAATATGAATCTTGATATACCTCAGCTCAATGGCGTTAACCCAACAACAGAAAATGTATCCATTGCTATTTATAACATATTAAGACCGTTGATTGACGAACAATTTGACTTAAAAATATTCCTTTATGAGACAGAGCGAAATTTTGTTGAATATCCTGCATGATGATTACGATTCGGATCATGATGAATTTGAACAGGCGGGAGACGACCATGTTTATACCAGTGTAGAAACACCATTGCGTGACGATGCTTTTGATGTGAGCGATGAAGAAAAGATTAGTACCATATCTTACCACTTCAGGGAAATAATGCAAACATTGGGTCTCGACCTGACTGACGACAGTCTAAAAGGCACGCCATATAGGGTTGCCAAGATGTATGTAAAAGAGATTTTTTCCGGGTTAGACCCAGCAAATAAACCCGATATAGCCCTATTCGATAACAAATACAAGTACGGGCAAATGCTGGTGGAAAAAGACATTACTCTTTTCAGTAACTGCGAGCACCATTTCGTTCCCATTTATGGCAAAGCACATGTTGCATATATTTCGTCTGGGAAAGTGATCGGCCTTTCAAAACTCAACAGGATAGTGCAGTATTTTTCGAAAAGGCCTCAGGTACAGGAGCGGCTCACTATGCAAATAGGCCTGGAGTTGCAGCGTATACTTGGTACCCGGGATGTGGCTGTTGTTATAGATGCAAAGCATATGTGTGTGTCATCCCGCGGTATTAAGGACAATTCATCGGCAACGGTGACCTGTTTTTATGACGGGCAATTCAAGGAAGACGAGACTAAAAATGAATTCCTTCAGTACATCAAATAATTGCCACTATGGACAACTTTCTAATTGTTGGCAATTCTTCGGGGATAGGGAAGGCGCTAAGCGAACAACTAATGTTGCAAGGTCACTTTGTTCATGGTTTTAGCAGGCGTGGAACTGGCAATGTTTCTAAAAATTATGATATTGACATCAATAAAGACCCGTTGCCCGAAATAGATGGCCCTCTAAACGGAATAGTTTACTGCCCAGGAACAATTAATCTCAAACCATTCAGCTTTTTTAAGCCCGAAGACTTTCAAAAGGATCTAGAAATAAATGTCATCGGTGCCATCAAAGTGCTCAGGCAGTACTTACTTAATCTTCAAATGTGCGAAAGTGCATCGGTTGTGCTTTTTAGCACGGTGGCGGTTACAGCAGGGATGGCTTATCATTCATCGGTGGCTGTAGCCAAGGGTGCGGTGGAAGGTCTTACACGTTCACTGGCTGCAGAGTGGGCGCCAAAGATCAGGGTTAATTGTATAGCGCCCTCATTGACAGATACTCCTTTAGCAGTCAAATTGCTTGACACAGACGCCAAAAGGTCGGCCGCGCAGCAAAGACATCCATTAAAAGTTGTAGGAGACAGTCGAGATATTGCATCTATGGCTTTCTGGCTGTTGAGTGGGCAATCCAAATTTATGACGGGGCAGATCATTCACATAGACGGTGGTATGACTTCGGCACGGTTGTGATGACAATAAAGAATTGTTTTTTGTATGCGTTTATCAGTTGTTTGGTTCAGGAACGATTTGCGGATATGCGATAATGTAACTTTACGGCAGGCGATAAATAACAGCGATGCAATATTACCTGTGTATATTTTTGACAGCAGAAAATATCGTACGTCTACATACGGATTTCCCAAAATAGGCAGTTTTCGCGCTAAATTCATAATGGAGTGTGTGCTTGATTTGCGTACTAACATCCGTGCTGCGGGAGGAGAATTGTATATAAGAACAGGTAATCCAGAAGATATTCTTAAAGAACTGTGCCTTAAATACCGAGCGGCAAGTGTTTACTTTTCAAAAGAAGCTGCCCCTTACGAGTTGAAAGAAGAAGTTGCTGTGCGGAATGCACTAGAAGACGTAGGAGTAGAGACTTATTCATTTTATAACTCTACGCTTCTTTTGCGTGAAAAATTACCATTCACATTATCTGCAATGCCAGATATGTTTACTGCATTCAGGTGGTCAGTGGAACGCACAGCTATCTTTGGAGAGCCTTTGTCTGCACCGGACTTCATCAATGTTCCAAAAGGGTTAGAGAATGAAGAGATACCATCCCTGCAAAGTTTACAACTGACTGAACCGCGAGTTGACATCAGAGCTGCCATTCAATTTGCAGGAGGAGAAAAAAGGGCTATTCAACGTATAAATGAATATGTCTGGCAGCTTGAAGGGCCATCTACCTATTTTGAGACCAGAAATCAGCTGGTGGGGGCTAACTATTCAACAAAGCTATCACCATGGCTTGCGGCTGGCGCAATTTCTGCCCGTTACGTTTACAATGAAATTAAACGTTATGAAAAAGAGCGGGTTGCCAACAAATCAACATATTGGATAGGGTTTGAATTGTTGTGGCGCGATTTCTTTAGGTTGAACATGGAAAAGTATCAGTCAGAATTGTTTTTTATTAAAGGCCCGAAGAGAAGAGATTTGTCATTCAGAAATGACATGAATGATCTTCAGATTTGGATAGAAGGAAGAACTCCAAACGACTTTATTAATGCAAATATGAACGAGTTGCGCAACACGGGATATATGAGCAACCGAGGCCGCCAGGTTGTTGCAAGTTATCTGGTACATGACCTCAAAATCAATTGGTTAATGGGCGCAAGTTATTTTGAAAGCATGCTAATAGATTACGATGTATGTAGTAACTATGGAAATTGGGCTTATATCGCGGGTGTAGGAAATGACCCTAGAGAAAACCGGATATTTAACGTCGAAAAGCAGGCTATCAACTATGATAGAGAAGGTCAATATAGCAGGCTATGGAACCAATAATTATTGCAATATGAAATACGCGCTTTTGAAAAATCATTTCTTCCAAATAAGCTGTGCATGGTTTGTAAAAGAGAATTTGTACGACGTAAAAAGTGGCTGCATAATTGGGATTATGTGAATTATTGCGGTAAAAAGTGCATGCGTAACAACATGTATGTATGTTATGATGCTTAATAATGAATAAGGATAGTGCTAATGCTTTGTAGAAATGGTTAGTTCTTCATAAATAGTTAAATAGAAATAGCATTATGATAAATATTAAAAAATTAACTTTGATCTTGGTTGCAATATTATTTGCCTATTCTGCCATCACTTATGCTGTTAATAGGAAGGTAGAGCGGCAAAATTATAGGTTGGTAAAATCAGTAAATGATATAGATATTCGCTTCTATCCCAAAGCTATTATGGCGACTGTTACATCCATTGGGTATTCATACATGGGCAATAGCAACAGTCATTTTAGAACATTGGCTGGTTACATTTTCGGTGGTAACAAATCATCGCAAAAAATAGCTATGACAGCCCCTGTATATATGGAGCGAGATTCTACGAAAAATCGAATGAGTTTTGTCATGCCATCACAGTATGATTTGAATAAATTACCTCGACCAAATGATAGTCTAGTTAATTTACATTATTCACAAGAAGGCTACTTTGCAGTGCTCGAATTTGGAGGTTTCGCTAATGAGAACAAGATCGATAATAAAATTAATGAACTTAAAGACGCTCTTGCTACGCTAGGGTATAAAACAATAGGGGATAACATCTATCTTGGTTATAATGCACCATGGGATGTTATTGACAGAGAAAATGAAATAATAGTTCAAATATCATATTTAGAATAAAATTAAATTCTAAAATCATTTTTGGTCTTGCAAAAATTTCATTACAATCCTAACTTATCACACACACACACAAACATATATATATCAATTAAAATATAAATAGAATTTTAAATGCAAATTATATTCACGTTCCTTATCGTAAATCGGTCATATCACGGAAAGTGTCACCCGTTTATCAAAGCAAAAAGCATTTGAAATATTTAAATGAAAACCTGATATCTATGCGAAATGACATCATTGATTTTTCAGATTGAATTCGTTGTATTTTTGTAAACAGAATTTAATGCAGGCTTATTGTATTCAGCAAATGAACGATTACATAGAAATACTAAAAGAAGAAATCTCACCGTTAAGAGAAAAACTGATTAACCACGCTATATATTCAAACATAAATTCCATAAATAAATTACAAGTATTCATGGAGAACCATGTATTTGCAGTTTGGGATTTTATGTCTTTGTTAAAAACACTCCAAGCAAATCTTACCTGCACAACTATCCCATGGCTTCCTGTTGGTAGCGCATCAACTCGCTATCTTATAAACGAAATAGTGATTGGGGAAGAGTCTGACATCGATGAGAACGATATTAGAATGAGTCATTTTGAAATGTATATGGAAGCAATGAAGCAAGCAGGGGCCTCCATATACGGTATCGAAAATTTTATTTCTTTAATAAGGCATGGCGAAGGCATAGATAGTGCCATTGTAAAAGCGAATGTTAGCAATGGAGCGTCCCAATTTTTGACCAATACATTCAAGATAATTAACACAGGTAAATTGCATGTTCAGGCAGCGGTATTTACTTTTGGACGTGAAGACCTAATACCAGGCATGTTTTTGACTTTCGTCAATAGTCTGAAAAATAGCAGGGGTGTCAATTTGACGAAGTTTCAGTATTACATGGAACGGCATATTGAAGTCGATGGTGGCCACCACTCCATGCTTGGCTACCAAATGACGAGCGAATTGTGTGGTAATCATAATGAAAAGTGGATCGAAGCTACAAGTGCCATTAAAGATGCTTTACAAAGCCGTCTAATGTTGTGGGATTATATTAACTCCTTAATTGCATCAGCAACTAGTTAGCCGAAGTAAGCGCATTGCCCCCTGTATCATCAACAAGTGCTGCAATCACAGTATTGCCAAACCCGAGCAAGGGCATATTTGCAATCTCAGTCTCAATAGCTAAAAAGGGTTACGAAGAAGTGACAATTGAACTAACAGATCTGATAGGACATGTGGTATACAGCAATAAGGTAATTACTATAAATGGCGAACTAAAAGAGACGGTAAAATTGCAGAATGCGTTAGCTAATGGTATGTACCTGCTCTCTGTGCGCTCTGCGGCTGAAAGTAAAATATTCCATGTGGTGATAGAAAAGTAAATTTTAATAGGCTATATGCCGTCTGAGAAGTGCTTCTGTGTTCATACAATCACAGAAGCATTTTTTTTAGCTTATTATTGAAAAGTAGATGATGGAGTCAAGCCGATAAATTGGTTAGTAGCCTTTTTATGTTTTATCCAAGATTTGGCACTTTTTGTAAAAATATGTAGGTAAATGCGAGTAGCATTCTGAAACAAATTCACTTCAAAACATAAAGAAAAATGACACGCGGCCTCGCGCGCGTATTTGTGACATTAGTGCAATTGCCTTTATGTTTTGTAAGCAGAATATTTGCTTACACATTGAATAATATTTGCGGTTAAATTGAAACAGAGTTGCCAACCCTCAATGGAAAAAAATTTTCTTTTAAAATAATAAAGTTACGATGCTTTTAGCCCATCTATCCAAGTCGGCAGTTTGAAAATTGGTTCTACAATGTTCCTATCTGGGGCACAGGTTACAGCCGTTTCGAAAGAAGCGGCTTTTTTACTTTTAACAATATTTCTACAACTTCTGTTTCCTTAGAGCCTGTTATCAAGTTCTGAAAAGTTTCACAGCCATAAGATTCAGTTAGTGCTGTTTTTTGTTTTCTCTTCACAATTACTCTTTGGTAGTCCAACAGAAACGCATATTAGGTGCGTTTCTGCTGGCGGTACCAGGTTTAATAGTCTGCCTTAGTGATAGCATTTATTTCACAACACCCTTAGTTACGGCATATTTTAATCATGTTGTATTTTGAATAAAACCATTAGATTTTGTGCTTAGCTGGGGGGTGATTACATTTGATGAAAAACTTGATGCCTGTTAAGCCTAAAGTGCTATATCTGGAGGGAATAAGGGGTATAGCTGCATTTATGGTGTTTTGCCACCATTTTCTGCTCTCTTTTTATTCTTCTCATTATTATTTCAACCGAGATCTGCAGCATTTGCCCAATCTGGAGGTGGATTTCGGACAAAGTGTTTTCAGCGCGTTTACCAACGGTAACTTTTGTGTCTGCATCTTCTTTGTGCTGAGTGGCTTTGTACTGAGCCGCAAATACTTTCAGTCAGGCTCTGTCCACGATTTGGTTTCGGGTGCCGGCAGGAGGTTTATCAGGCTGTACATCCCTATTGCAGCCACCATTATTATTGTATACCTGACAGCAAAGGCCGGGTTATTCTACAATGCTTCAGCCGCAAAGTTTGTTCATTCACAGTGGTGTTACGAAGGTATTTTCAATATTCCCGATATCACATATATGATGCTGCAATCCCTTTTCTGTAGTGCATTGCTGAATGGCAATCAGGTTTTCAACACTGTTTTCTGGACAATGCCTATCGAACTATATTTTTCGTTCTTTGTTTATGGCTTTCTGCTGCTTACCCATTATACCAGCAGACGTAAATTGGTAATTGTGCTTACAGCTATCCTGTGCATTCTTTCCAATAATGTATTCGCTGTGCTTTTTCTATCTGGCATCAGCCTTAATTATATCAGCCAGCCGCACGGGGAGCGTAATAAATTTATTAGCGTTATTACTACTTTAATATTGTTATTCGTAGCACTGGTGTTGGGTTCATATCCTACCAATGACGAAATCAAAGGCACTTTGTATGAACACCTGGGGCATACACTGGTTGAATTTCATTTATGGTTTCATGCCCTTGGTGCTTACTTGCTGGTGTTAGCGTTCGTGCTGTCGCCTCGCCTGCAGCGGTTGGTAAGCATGCGTTTTTTTAGGTTTCTAGGGTATATTTCTTTTTCGCTGTATCTACTGCATGTGCCGGTTTTTTGCTCGTTGGGCAGCTTTGTTTTTTTAAAGGTTGTTGGTAGTTTAGGATATAACTATTCAGTGCTGGTGGTGTTTCTTATCAGCACTGGTGCGCTGTTCCTGTTATCGTGGCTAATGACAAAGTATATAGACGAACCCGGCACAAGGCTTGCGAGATATGTTTATGAGCGCTTCTTCGGAAACACGGCTGCAGATGATGCAAATGCTGTGGGGCGGGATAATTGATAGGATGGTATACTTCTGATTGGTTAGCCTACCAAAAATTTCTAGGCTGCGGTCGAATAGTGTTATGTTTATCTAAATAACAAAATTGAATTGTTATAGATGTCTATGCGATATTATTGTTATTTTGCATCAAATTCAGTGTTATGATCAGGAACTTTGCATGGGGGGCAATTGTTGTATGTTTTTGCAGCTTTCTTGCAGTCAGCCCTTCAAACGACGAAGTGATGGTTGCAGCCCGTGAGGGTCTGCCGGCTTTTTTGAAACTGGTACCGGTATCTAATTGTCAGGAATACGGATTTCCTTCGGCAGAGGCTATAAAGTATTGTACGCTGGGCAAGCCTTTTCAAACGCTTTCATTAAATCCGGATTTTTACCGTGAAAACCTGAAAGCAGGAAAGAACTACCTGATGATAGGTAAAGAATGGCGCGTGCCGGTGATATATGACAGTGCTTTTTGTTCAATTCTTATCGTAGCTGGTGCAGAGTCTAACATGAAAGCACAGAGCCTGAGTGGTGCCGATCTGGCGCGCCAGCTGCAAAAGGCCTCCAGAGTTGTTACACCAACTGATGATTTTTATTTCCTTCGGGTTTTTCAGCTTTCAGCCGATTTTTTTGTTGACGCTAAAACATCGTCTCTGGCTGAAGCTGCCTATATTCCTTTGCCTTCTGCTATCGAAGCTATGCCTGCATTGCGCGGCAAGCCTTCATTTACACTTGGTGAGGTGCTTTCTATTGTTAAAGCGGCAATTACACGCCCCGCAAAAGACTAGTTCTATTTCCTTAGATCCATTTTTATGGTGTGATTTTTCCATCAATGTATTGGGAATCTTGGATCAGTTTTTAAAGGCTGAGCTATAAGCAGTCAGTGTCGCAGTGGTGATGATGCTTTTTTTGGAAAATATATTTGATTCGTTATTGTTACCCCATCTGTAATGGAGTATCACCACTTCTTAAATATAAAGAAAACAGCCAGCACTATTAGGCAGAAGCCAACTAAATGGTTCCATTCAAATCTTTGTTTGAACACCACGATAGAAAAGAGCATAAAAATAATCAGCGTTATTGCCTCCTGTATTGTTTTTAACTCTACCAGACTAAAAGGCCCTCCGTTTTCTCTAAAGCCTATTCTGTTTGCCGGCACCTGAAAAAGGTATTCAAAAAAAGCCAGCCCCCAACTGATGAGAATGATTGAAAGTAATCCGAGGTTTTTGCCCCAGGGCATTTCTTTGAATTTAAGGTGCCCATACCAGGCAAATGTCATAAACGTATTTGAAATGGTAAGAAGCAGAACAGTTGTAATGGCTTTCATATTTTACGGGTAATTTGTGCCCGCCGTAAAAATAATCACAATAGGATGCCTTTCCTATATTGGTTTGCACACCATACTTGTTGGTTAGTAGTTATGCCCGTATAGCTTTAAGCAATATGCACTCGGTGTTATTACATTCGTAATTTGCCTACCTTTATATTAAAACAGTGAGATGAAAAGAGGCGAATTTTTAAAGGGGTCTGCAATTATTGGAGCTTCTATAGTTATTCCAGGTTTGCTTAAAGCCGCATCTGGAATGACAGCTTCCAGAGGAAGGAAGGTGTATCAGGTAATCAGTGCCAATAAAACAATGGTAGGCACGTTACCAGTGCTCAGGGCTTTTGCAGGTGACAATAATGACTATGTTTCGCCTTATGTTTTCTTTGACGAGTTCGGCCCTGTAAAAGTAGATCCACGGGCAAAGCCTCTTCGGGTAGATGCACATCCGCATGCAGGTATTATACCTACAACCTATTTCCTATCTGGTAGCGGACATCACCGCGATAGCCTCAATTATGATTTTCAGATCGGTAAAGGCGATTTTATGATGTTTTCGTCGGGCAAGGGAGCCATTCATATGGAAGAAACCGGACAGAAATTATACAATGAAGGCGGGCTGTATCATGGTTTTCAGATTTGGCTGAATATGCCGTCTAAAGATAAATTCACCGACCCTTCTACCGACGTTTTCAGGACTGAAAAAATGGGCCAGATCAGTGAAAAGACTTTTAGTGCCAATGTAGTATTGGGAGAACTCTTTGGCGTGAAATCAAAAATAGAAACCCGTTTCCCTGCTTTTTATTTTCACATCAATATTAAGCCCGGTGCCAAACTGAGCATTCCCACGGATCCGCAACATAACGCTTTCATTTATGTGATAAATGGCAAGTTGGAAGCAGAAGGGGGGAAAGGAATTGATAAGAATCAGGTTGTGCTGTACGAGCGCGGCGAAAGTCTGATTAATATCTATAGTGAGCATGGAACTGAAATACTGATGCTGGGAGGAAAGCCACACAACGAACCTGTTTTTGCTTACGGACCGTTTGTGATGAACACCGAGCAGGAAATAAGAAACTGCATCAATGACTATCAGTCAGGGAAAATGGGAAATCCGGCGTTGGTAGATGGTCGGAAATAAGCCTAAGCTCAATAGGTTTTTTGGGCGGGAAGTAATTTTTTGTCGTTGCCAAGTCTGATGCCCCGCATATGCTGAGAATTTTCAGTGTTTTTTTAAAATTATAGTTAGCTTTATTCCGAAATACAAATTCCCGGATTTAAAGAAATCATTCCTATGCGCAAGACATTAATAACAGCAGCTTTGTTGGTAATTGCCGTTGGTGCCTCCTATGCACAAACATCTCCACTGTATCAGATAAGGGTTGTAGATGCAAGCAGATTTACCGAGCCAGCCCGTGATTTGAAAAGCAAAGAAAATCAGGCAACCAATGTGGCAGAAGACTCAAGACGTAAGCACCACGATGTTGTTGTGCTGAGAAGGGGGCGTGATTATTCCATAGACTATTTTCAGGCAGAAAGTGATGGCATGAGGCTTCACGGATTTATGGTAAAGGACATTGATGTATACAAAATGGCTGAATACAGATGGAATAAAGATACATTGTGCATCAGCTTTACGGATGGCGGTGACAAACGAACCAAAGTTTATAAAGGTTTTGGTTCTGGGAATACATCAAGTATGGTTACTGAATAAATTTTAGGTTAAGTCAAGTTATTTTGATGACTCTTTTTTTGAGGTCCTACACTCGCGCCTGCTTGCTCTTGTTCTTGCTTTCAAGTGATATTACTTTTGCTCAGGAAAACTATGAGATTCAGGTATATCCCTCTGAAACAATGCCAAAGGGTACAACTATGCTGGAACTGCACAGCAACTATACTTCAAATGGCAGGAAGCAGATAGAAAATGGAATGCTTCCCACTCATCAGGTTTTGCACGAAACAATTGAAATTACACATGGTTTTAATAGTTGGTTTGAAACCGGAATCTATTTTTTTAACTCAATAGGCTCTGATAACCGCACAGGTTATGTAGGTAGTCACATCAGGCCACGGGTAAGGGCGCCGGAACAATGGCATCTGCCGGTTGGGTTAAGTCTCAGTGCCGAATTTGGCTATCAGAAGCTCGAATACGCTGAGGACGACTGGAGTTTGGAGATCCGCCCAATTATTGACAAGACCTGGCGGAAGTTATATTTGTCGTTCAATCCGGTGTTCGGTAAGGCATTACACGGACTCAACGAAAAGGCAGGCTTTGATTTTTCACCCAATCTTAAGATCAGTTTTGAGGCAACCAAAAAAATAGCATTGGGAATAGAATATTATGGCTCGGTTGGCGACATTTCAACGTTCGATCCATATAGATATAAAGAGCAGGAGCACCAGTTATTTATCGTAACAGATCTCGACATAGATCCGGACTGGGAAATCAATGCAGGTTATGGATTTGGTGCACCCGAAACAGTTGACAGAGGCATTATTAAACTGATACTGGGGTACCGGCTGTACAAGCACCATGATAAAAAATAAACCCTGACAATGCCAGGGTTTATCCACACAAAAAAATATCTGGTTTACGCCAGTGTTGCTGATACCAGTGATTTTTCACACACAAACAGTTTGCCTACCAGGCATCCTGCATGTGCTTCTTCAGCCAGTTTCGTGAATTCCTCAGCTGTTATGCCAGGAACCTTTGCAGTAACATATAATTCACTTTTCGTAATCACACCTGCTTCCAGGGTAATATCGCACTTGGCTTCAATCATTTCTGGTGTGTAGTTAGCCCCACCCAGTACAAAAGAGAGCTTCATGGTATAACATCCTGCATGCGCAGATGCTATCAGTTCTTCAGGGTTGGTGCCAACACCTTCTTCAAACCGGCTTTTCCATGAGTATTGTGTTTTATTCAGTACTGTGCTTTGTGTAGTAAGGTGGCCTGCACCTTCTTTTCCCGAGCCATTCCAAACGGCAGTAGCGTTACGTTTCATATTATATTATATAAATATTTTTTGAATGACAAAGATAGTGTCATAATACAGTTGCGCAAATGATTTTCTATTATAGGCACATAGACTTTAGGTATTGCTTAAAAACCTTATTCTATACGATCACAATAAGCCGGAATATGCAAATTCCACACTAACTTAGCGACCTTTATGAAAAAAATACTTGTCGCCAATCGTGGCGAAATAGCTATGCGTGTGATGCGCACAGCAAGGGAGATGAACATTAAAACTGTGGCTGTTTTCTCAGAAGCCGACAGAAATATGCCTTTTGTACGCTATGCAGATGAAGCTGTTTGTATAGGCCCCGCACTTTCTGCTCAATCCTATTTGCGGGGTGAGAAGATCATAGAAGCGGCTATCAGAACAGGTGCTGAGGGAATCCATCCCGGCTATGGGTTCCTGAGTGAGAATGCCTCCTTTTCAAAGGCGGTATCTGATGCAGGATTAATATTTATTGGGCCGTCCGCTCATTCAATAGAGACAATGGGCAGCAAGATTGGCGCCAAGCAGGCAGCTAAAAAATTCAATGTACCAATGGTGCCCGGTACAGAGGAGCCCATCAGCGATATTGACGAAGCACGTAAAATCGCAGCTAAAATCGGGTATCCAATCCTGGTAAAAGCATCTGCCGGTGGAGGGGGGAAAGGTATGCGCGTGGTTGAAAATGAAGGTGAATTTGAAGAGCAGATCCGTACGGCTAAAAGTGAAGCACTCAACGCATTTGGAGATGATGCGGTTTTTATTGAGAAATATGTCGGCTCACCCAAGCATATAGAGATTCAACTGATGGGCGATCAGCATGGTAATTATGTATACCTGTTTGAGCGGGAATGCAGCATACAGCGCCGCCACCAGAAACTGGTTGAAGAAGCGCCATCAAGTTGCCTCACTCCTGAGATCAGGAAGGCAATGGGGGAGTGCGCTATTGCAGTTGCCAGGTCTTGTAATTATTATGGCGCCGGCACCGTAGAGTTCCTGGTTGATGAACAATTGAATTTTTATTTTCTGGAAATGAATACGCGACTGCAGGTAGAGCATTGTGTTACTGAAATGATTACCGGCATTGATCTTGTGAAAGAGCAGATTAATGTAGCACGCGGCAATAAACTCTCGTTTACCCAGGAAGACCTGAGGATCAACGGCCATGCTGTTGAACTGAGGGTTTGTGCTGAAGACCCAATGAATAACTTCCTGCCTGATATTGGTAGGCTCGAAATGTATCAGCCCCCCAAGGGTCCTGGGGTAAGGGTAGATGACGGTTATGAAGAAGGAATGGATATCCCCATATTTTATGATCCTATGATCGCCAAACTCGTGGCATATGCTGCAACACGCGATGAGGCAATTGACCGTCTTTGCCGTGCCATAGATGAGTACTATATCAAAGGCATTCAGACGACGCTGAGTTTTGGTAAATGGGCAGTGAATACAGAACCATTCAGATCAGGGAATTTTGATACCAAGTTTATTGAAAAATACTACAAGCCGGAGTATCTGATTACCGAAGATAGCGAAGCAGCTGAGGTAGCCGCTTTACTGGCAGCCGATGTTTGGGAACGGAATAAGCAGCAAAACAGTCAGCCGCTTGTACATAATTCAGGCAGAGGTCTAAGCAATTGGAAGTTGAATCGCAGTAAATAGCATTTGTAATAGATTGTTAATCATCATTGGTGATTATATTTTAAATCGAATTTCGTAACTTTACAGTAGGCTTTAATTCGAATTATTTATGTCGTCTGAAAATGGAATGATTGATTCTGCTGACAAAGCAGGAAGTGGAGAAAAGCACCATAGCTGGATAGAAAAAATTGTTGAAGGTATTCAGAAACTGCATTCTGAATTTCCACTATCCGGTGGAGAGACTGAAGAAGATTTTGAGAGTATAGACGACAGTGAGGCCGGAGGAAGTGCGCCGGAGAAAACTTTGAGAACTTCATTCAAAGATGACCTTGAAACAGAGTTTCCTTTATCTGGAGGAGAAGTAGAAAGATGATTTGTATTTAAGCAGCTTAACTGGCTATATAATAATCATTATTAAAAGCGAAAATTATGTCTAACGAAAATAGTAAGAATCCTGCTAGTGCATCAGATGGCCAGGAACAGCCAAAGCATGAATCATGGGTGAAGCACATTGTAAATGAAATAAAAGAAGAAATAGGGGAGCTTGTGGAAGAAGCTCAGAATTTGAACCCAGATGAATTTCCTACTCTGGGTGATGGGCATGTAAATGTGGTACATGATCATCACCACGATAATTAAAAGAAGGAAGAGGGGTCTTAAATGCTTTGGTCTGATGCCCTTCTTCCGAAAAGTTAGCCTTTACTACCCAGTTCTTTTATTGTGTTGTGTGCCGCTTTTTTTTCTCAATGTCCACAACAGCCACTCTTGCGGCGGTGATGATTATGCTCAGTATATCAATGAAGCAAGGAACATAAGTATAGGCAGGGCTTTTTATGCCACCAATTACGTTTTTAATAAGGCTAACAATATTTATGCGCCCCCGCAATACCCGCCAGGCTTTCCATTGCTTATTGCACCAGTTGTAAAAATATGGGGTATTGCCATCAAACCGCTTTGTTATTTTAATTGTGTACTAGGCATATTCCTTATGCTCGGCTTTTTCACATATTTCAGAAAGCACATGGGAGGCTTTACAGCTATGTGCCTGGCCATTATTGTCAGTTATAGCGGTATTCTTATTTATCAGAAGCAGTATATTCTTTCTGATGTTCCGAACATGTTTTTCATATTACTCTACCTGATTGTGCGAAACAATAGAATGCTGCGGTGGCCACGGTTAGTACTATTAATGATGATTGCCTCATTTGCCATGCTCATTCGTACGCAGTCGGTTGTGCTTTTATTGGCTGAGGCGCTCTTTTTGTTTTCGTCTGTCATTAACGAATGGAGGCATCAAAAAAAGTTTCCTGTAAAACAGCTGTTAGCCTCTCCGTCTATCTTTATCATCGTTGGCAGCAGCGTACTATCGCTTTTTCTGAATAATGTGGCCTTCTATAGCCCTGCATCGGCACCAGGTTTTTATTCCGACTTTATAAAACAAACTCTTCAGAGAGGTGTTTTGATGGCTTTAAAAGACAACATTGGATTTGTTTTTCAAGCGGTTCAAAGCTTCTTTCACTACGACACTTTGGGGGGGCTTCCGGCAATTTCAGTTAAGTTAATGGAGAATACAGGCCTTGTACTTGCTATACTTGGCTTTATTCTTACCGCTTCCCGAAGGCTTTGTTTTGATGATTTATTTTTTTTATGCTCCTGTAGCCTTATGCTGGTATACTCTGTTCATGATGCACGCTTCCTTCTGCCTGTATTGAGTATTGTGTACCTCTACGTTTTTATTGCGCTAAAACAGGCTTCAAAATGGATGCCGCAGCTTAGGGCGCCCCATGTAGCAGTGATGATAACCGTTATTTGCCTGCTTAATGGGTATCAGTATATGCGTGCTTCAACGCGTGAACCTTTTGGCTATGTACCAGAGGCGGCAGATTATAAGGCTTTCAGCTACTTGTCGCAGCACGTTGCTGCCAACGACCTAATCCTGTGCCCCGGCCCGCGCCTGCTTACACTTTACACCAATCGGAGGTGCATGATCTTTGCCTGGCAAATGACTCCCGAAGAAAATATGAAGGTTTGCGACAGCATGGGCGTAAAATATGTGCTAACCATGAAGGGAATTGCAGGAGATTTTTTCAAGGCTTATCTGGCTGTAGCTAAGCCTGTAGACAGTGTAAATATTGCGGACGGGTACATGTTGTACAGGGTGAGATGAATGCTCTGATGATCTTGCTTACTTTGTTCGTAAAAACGCAGCTGCAGTACTCGGGTTATTTCACCATAAATTAGTTACAGCCACTTTTCATAAAGCAGCCGGGTAACGGTATATTCTTCACTTTCAAGAAAATTGCGGGTTTTCGTGTTGTTTACGAGTGTATGCCTGCAAATCCGTCTTATTCCCTTATCAAAATGGATTTTTTCCATTTCCCTGTTCAGTCTGCGGTATATGCCTTTTCCTCGTTCCTCACTTGCCACATATCCGTCAGATATATACAACTCTTTTCCTTTGTAAATTTCTATCCGGCTGTCATCCTGCTCTTCTATGTATCCGAATATGAAGCCTACTGGTTTATCATTTATAAAAGCCATTAAAAAAGTACCGTCATATTCTTCCTGCATAGTAATAATGTGCCTCATGTAGGAGGCTTCAATGTCAGGCCATGATGCAGTTTTGTCAAACAGGGTGCGTTCATGTTTGTGCAGCTCATGCATCATTGTTGAAATTACTTCGTAGTGTTCAGATATTTTGACGGATTTGATTTCAAAATGGTCCAACATAGTAATTCAAATGTAAACACAAACCGTGTTATTGTCAAAAACAGGCAGTGTGAAATGTTGTTTTTTTTGGGCATCGAGTGCTGTGAAATAGGTATATTGCATTCAGCTCTGGTATTTATGTTTATTACATCAGCAATAGAAAAAGCCACGTGGGTATTGGCATTTGCAATTCTTTCAGTTAGCACACCGCTTTATGCGCAGCAACATAAGCCAGCTGCCTTAGAAAAGCAGCTGGAGTCTGTGATTGCACCTTATAAGGCTACAGTTGGTATAGCAGTAATTGATGTGGAAAAAAATCAGTATTTCCAGGTTAACGGCGGGCGAAGATACCCGATGCAAAGTGTATTTAAGTTTCCGCTAGCCCTGTGCATACTGGACATGGTTGATCATGGCCGGTTGCGGCTGGATGAGCAGATTCACATAAAAAAGGAGGCGCTGGACAAAGATACCTGGGGGCCGCTAGTGAATGACCATCCGAATCAGGATTTTAACATGTCAATAAAAGACTTGTTGCGCTACTCTGTCTCTAAGAGTGATAATAATGCCTGCGATATATTATTTTCAATTGCCGGTGGGCCGAAAAAAGTGAATGATTACATACACGATGCCGGTATAAATGACATTGCAATTGTGGCAACAGAAAGCGAGATGAAATCAGCATGGCAGGTTCAGTATACAAACTGGTGTCAGCCGGTTGCAATGGCTGAGTTGCTGCGTTTGTTTTATGAGGGTAAACTACTTTCTACCCAAAGTAATGGCCTGCTAATGGAAATGATGACAAAAAGCGAAAACTCAGATAAAAGGATTAAGGGGCTGCTACCTTCTGATATTTTGGTTGCGCATAAAACCGGTACCTCTGGATCAAATAAGGATGGCTTACGGGCAGCAACAAATGATGTTGGAATAATCACGCTGCCAAACGGGCGCCATTTTGCATTAGTTGTATTTGTGTCAGATTTCAAGGGGGCGCCGGCATATGGTGAACAAATTATTGCTGAAGTGGCTCGTTGTGTATGGAGTTATTTTAAAAATTAATAACATAATTTGGTTGTTTAAATACGATTAATTCTGTTGTTTTCTGCTTTTTGCATTTTAGTATCTTCGCCAAAAATCAGCGGGTATTCTGGTTTAAAACATCAAAATGATTGTTTTACCGCCACTTCCTGATTATTAATCCGATCAAGCGCTATGCAAGTACAATTGTTTATTCCCTGTTTTGTAGATCAGCTGTACCCAGGTACCGGATTAAATATGGTAAAGGTGCTGGAAAAACTGGGGTGTACTGTTACTTATAATTCAAAGCAAACCTGTTGCGGGCAGCCGGCCTATAATGCGGGTTACCGCGATGAAGCCAAGGCGGTAGCAACTAAATTTTTACATGACTTTAAGGACAATTCTTACATCGTGAGCCCTAGTGGATCATGTACCGGCTATGTGCGCAGTTGTTACGAAAAAATGTTTGATAACAGTTCTTATCACAACCTCTGCAGCCAGGTAGGGAAAAATATGTATGAGTTCACTGAGTTTCTGATTGATGTGCTGAAGGTAGATAATGTGGGAGCGGTATTAAATGGAAAAGCTACTTATCACGATGCATGTGGTGCACTCAGGGAGTGCGGAATCAAAGAAGGCCCTCGCAGATTGTTGAAAAATGTTTCAGGCCTTGAACTGGTAGAAATGAAGGAAGCAGAAACCTGCTGTGGATTTGGCGGCACTTTTGCTGTGAAATTCGAATCTATTTCGCTGGGGATGGCTCAGGTAAAAGTTAAAAGTGCTTTGGACACAGGCGCGCAGTACATGATCACAACGGATGTGTCGTGCATGATGCATGTTCAGGGATATATCAACGAAAATAAACTGCCTATACAGACGATGCACATTGCTGACGTGCTGGCAAGTGGGTGGTAAGGGCGTTTTGTAAAATCATTTCCAAATAGTTATATAAGAGCAAATGGCTGAACTACAGAATCAATACAATGAAGACAGTATAAAATCTCTCGACTGGCGGGAGCATATTCGCCTTCGTCCCGGAATGTACATTGGCAAACTGGGAGATGGCAGTAGCGTGGATGATGGAATCTATGTTCTGGTTAAGGAGGTTGTTGACAACTGTATTGATGAATTTGCCATGGGGCAGGGCAGGCGAATTGAGCTTACAATTGCGGAAGGCAACGTATCTGTTCGCGATTATGGCCGCGGAATACCACTTGGTAAAGTTGTGGATGTAGTAAGCAAAATAAATACTGGCGCCAAATATGATAGTAAAGCCTTCCAGAAGTCAGTTGGTTTGAACGGGGTCGGTACGAAAGCTGTAAATGCACTGAGTAAATATTTCAAGGTTTCTTCTTTTCGTGAGGGCAGGTGCAAGGTGGCGGAATTTGAAAGAGGTGTACTTATTAAAGAACATAAAGAATCCAGCACAACGGAGCCAAATGGAACTCTGGTGGAATTTCGCCCGGATGAAACTGTTTTCAGAAATTATCATTTCCTGCATGAGTATCTCGAAAATCAGGTATGGAACTATTGTTTTCTGAATGCAGGATTGCTTATACATTTCAATGGCAGGAATTTTGTTTCTAAAAATGGGCTTCTTGACCTGCTAATACGCAAAACGAACCCCGATAACCTCCGTTATCCAATCATTCACTTGAAAGGCGACGACATTGAAGTCGCTATTACTCACACGGGTGAATATGGCGAGGATATTTACTCTTTTGTAAATGGGCAGCACACAACTCAGGGTGGTACGCACCAGGGTGCATTCCGTGAAGCATTCGTGAAAACTATCCGTGATTTTTATAAAAAGGACTATGACGTATCAGATATACGGCAGAGTATCTGTGCTGCTGTGTCTGTTAGGGTGCAGGAACCTGTTTTTGAGTCACAGACAAAAACAAAGCTTGGTTCGCAGTATGTTTTTGAGGGAGGGCCTTCTATTAAGGCATTTGTTGCTGATTTTCTTGGCAAGCATCTGGACGACTACCTGCATAAGAACTCGGCTGTTGCAGATGCCCTCAAGAAGCGTATTGAGCAAAGCGAAAGAGAGCGCAAAGAACTCTCAGGTATCAGGAAGTTGGCTAATGAACGTGCAAAAAAAGCAAATCTGCATAACAAAAAGCTCAGAGATAACCGTATCCATCTGAATGATGAACCTCCGGCTAAGGGCAGGGATGAATACAATCAGAAGCAGCTGGAGTCTACTATATTTATTACGGAAGGTGATTCGGCCAGCGGGAGTATTACAAAAAGCAGAAATGTGGAGACGCAGGCTGTTTTTAGCCTCAGAGGAAAGCCATTGAACTGTTTTGGGCTGACCAAAAAGGTTGTATATGAAAATGAAGAGTTCAATCTGCTACAGCATGCGCTTAATATAGAAGAAGGGTTGGAAGGGCTGCGGTACAATAACATAGTCATTGCCACCGATGCCGACGTGGACGGAATGCATATCAGGTTACTGATTATGACTTTTTTCCTGCAGTTTTTCCCTGATCTTGTTCGCGGAAACCATGTCTACATTTTACAGACACCGCTTTTCAGGGTAAGGAACAAGCAGAAAACACTTTATTGCTATAACGACGAAGATCGTAAGAGCGCAATTGCAGAACTGGGTGCGAAGGCTGAAATAACCAGGTTTAAAGGCCTCGGGGAGATATCACCTGAGGAGTTTGCCCAGTTTATTGGAGACGATATGCGGAAAGACCCGGTAATTCTCAGTCAGGATGCTCAGATCCAGAAATTGCTGGAGTACTACATGGGTAAGAATACCCCTGACAGGCAGGTGTTTATTATAAACAACCTAAGAGTTGAGAAAGACCTTGCTGAAGAGTTAGGTGTGGAGGTAGGTTGATTTCCCAAGCTGTTGACTTGTTAATGGCTGGTTAGCGACATGGTGTTTTGGAACGTCCCAGGCGGCGTAACTTACTAAGTTTCAAAATCATGTTGCTTTTCACGAACGTTTACTAATTTTTAGCTAGCTGATTGGCTGTTTTTCGGTTGTACCAGTATAACAATATAGCAGCGGAATATAAAACGGTTCAGCTAGGATTTCAATCTTTGCATTGTTCCACTTTCCTGTTTGTTCACAACTGTTCGAAATCGTTCAATTTCTTAAAAAATTGCTGGTTTGTAAAGAAATTTTGCCGCAACAATAAGTTGGAAATTTAATAATTGGTAACTGTGTTTTCTGTTCGTAAAACTTTGTGAAATTTAAATACTTGCCGGTGTGAAAAATTATGGGAAAATAAATAGCGCGGATTTCTTTGTAATTAGAAAAATATTTTTTACTGAATTTTACTCTTTTTGTATGCTGTGTCTGAAATGCTTTATTGGCAAAGGTTTCAGAGGATATTGATGCTGAATTATTTTGAAATTTTCAGAAAATAAATAAATGGTGCTATTAGGAATTTTGTTAAATGTTGTTATCAAAAAAATGGCCCGACTTAGCAATGTCCAATCTGTAAGTTTCGCTAAACAAACAATAGCAAAATAATTTTTTTTTTCAACAAAATGTTACCAATTTCGTTCTCCGGCTAAAGGAAAGAAGCTTTCTGTTTGATCTAGGAAAAAAAACAGTTGTGGTGGTAAAAAAATAATTAACTTAGTTGGGTGAAAAGAAAAAATACAGGTAAATGAGCCTCCTGTATTTGTAATCTTTTTTAGGTTGTTTTTAATAATAAAAATTAACTTGGTGAACGTTGTTTCATAATATGGATAAGCATCTTTACAATACTAATAATAATGTTTTAACCCAAGCAGAACAACTATGGGAAAAGTGTTTAAGCATAATTAAAGACAATGTCAACTGGAGGTCATATCAAACCTGGTTTGAGCCTGTAAAAGCAGTTGGCCTTGCTGACAATGTGTTAACATTACAGGTGCCTAGTCAGTTTTTTTACGAGTGGCTCGAGGAGCACTATGTGGAATTGCTGGGCAAAACAATAAAACGCGTTTTGGGCAGGGTCGGCCGTCTTGAGTATCGAATCATGATGGAGAGTAATTCTTCCCAGCGCAATCCGGCGTCTATTAATATGCCTGGCAGTACACATACGAAACCATCCAAGGATAATAACTATGTAGACATGCCGCTGAAATGGGACGATCCGCATAATATCAAAACTCCGTATGCTATTCCTGGCCTGAAAAGGATGCAGATAGATCCGCAGCTCAACGCTAATTATGTATTTGATAATTTTGTAGAAGGCGACTGCAACCGTGTGGCTCGCTCTGCAGGTATTCATGTAGCTCAGAAGCCCGGTGCAACTTCATTTAATCCTTTGGTGATTTTTGGCGGCGTGGGATGGGGTAAAACACATCTTGTGCAGGCTATAGGAAATGAAGTGAGAAGGCTGCACCCAAACAAATCTGTACTGTATGTGAGTGCAGAGAAGTTTATTAACCAGTTTATTGATCATTCTAAGAATAACGAGGTAAATGATTTTATCCACTTTTATCAGCTCATTGACGTGCTGATAATGGACGATATACACCTTTTCGTTTCTGCATTAAAAACCCAGGACGTATTTTTTGCCATTTTCAACCACCTGCATCAGAGCGGCAAACAGATCATTTTAACAAGTGACACCGCACCGCGTGATATGGAGGGCATGCAGGAGCGTTTGCTTAGCAGGTTCCGCTGGGGGTTGAATGCAGATATTCAGGCACCTGATTTCGAAACCCGCCAGGCGATACTGCAGGTGAAAATGAAACAGGAAGGGCTTGAAATACCTGATGAAGTTGTAAGGTATATTGCCTATAATATACAGAGCAATGTACGTGAGCTGGAAGGTGCGCTGATTGCATTGTTTGCTCAGGCAACTTTGAACAAGAAGGAGATAGACATGGAGCTGGCCAAGCGTGTGATGAAGAATTTTGTGAAGACGGCTGCCAGAGAGATGACCATAGATAATATTCAGAAGCTCGTTTGTGATTACTATCATGTGGCCTATGACCGGTTGCTTACAAAAACGCGTAAGCGTGAAGTGGTACTGGCAAGGCAGATAACCATGTATTTTGCCAAGAAGTTTACCAAGCAGTCGTTGAAAACAATAGGTGATCATTTTGGTGGCTTCGATCATACTACGGTAATCCACTCATGCCAGACAGTGGAAAATCTGATGGAAACAGATTCTGAATACAAAGAGAATCTGATGGAAATACAACAGAAAGTGCAATTGGCAAGTATTTAGCAGTTAAATCTGATGCTGTTTTAAGCGGATGGCGTATTATCCAAATTTAAATTTAAAATCAGGGTATAAAATAAGTGTGGGGCTTTGAACTTTAATGTTAAATCATTACCTTTGCAGTCCCTTAAAAGGAAAAAATAGTGTGAGATTACTCACAGCCAGAATGGTGAGGTGGGAGAGAGGCCGAATCCACTAGTTTGCTAAACTGGCATACGTAGTTAATACGTATCGAGGGTTCGAATCCCTCCCTCACCGCTGAAGGAAAAAAGTACGTACAGTGAGCCACAGCGATCTGTATACCGGGGAGTAGCGCAGGCCGGTAGCGCACCTGGTTTGGGACCAGGGGGTCGCAGGTTCGAATCCTGTCTCCCCGACTTATAAAGGTTATCCATGTAGCATGGGTAGCCTTTTTTATTTCCCCTAAAGCCTTATCTGGCAAGGGTTTCAGTAGATTTTT
>OMJB01000097.1 GCA_900299255.1 Sphingobacteriales bacterium | reverse complement strand
GTTACCAGCAACGATGCGTCTAAGCTTACTGACGGCAAGGCGCAATACTCATGCCTGCCTAACAATGAAGGTGGTATAGTGGATGATCTGTTGGTGTACTGCATAGAGCAGAACAAAACATATATGCTGGTAGTGAACGCATCGAACATAGAAAAAGACTGGAACTGGATCAGCTCACACAATACCAATGGTGTGGAGATGCACAACATCTCTGACAAAACCGCACTGCTGGCTGTGCAGGGCCCAAAAGCCACTGAGTATATGCAGCAGCTTACCAACATGGATATTACCAATCTGGCCTATTATACTTTTGCCAAAGGCACTTTTGCAGGTGTGGAAAATGTACTGGTTAGTGCCACAGGCTATACCGGTGCAGGCGGTGTTGAAATATATTTTGAAGACAAGAACGGTGAAGCTCAGAAAATATGGGATGAGGTTTTTCGTGTAGGCGCGCCACATGGCATGAAGCCTATAGGCCTGGCCGCTCGCGATACACTGCGCCTGGAAAAAGCTTTCTGCCTGTATGGCAACGATATTGATGACACCACCAGCCCAATGGAAGCCGGCCTTGGCTGGATCACTAAATTCACGAAAGAATTCACATCGTCTGCATTGTTTGCAAAACAAAAGGCGGAAGGTGTTACCAAGAAACTGGTAGGTATTGAAATGGTAGACCGTGGTATTCCGCGCCATGGCCATATAATACAAAATGCCGAAGGCCAGGAAATAGGAGTTATCACATCAGGCACCCAGTCGCCAAGCCTGGGCAAAGCTATAGGCATGGGCTATGTGGCAACAGCATACAGCGCACCGGGCAGCGAAATATTCGTAATGATCCGCGATAAAGCTATTAAGGCTCAGGTGGTAAAAGTGCCGTTCCTGTAATAAGGGTGGTTATTTTGTTCACAGAAGATATCAATGCACAGTCAATAGGATTTTCTATAGAAAAGCATTTTCATGGCCGGTAAAAAAAGATCTGTACTCATGAGAATACTGCGTTTCACGCTGCGCCTTATCCTTATACTGTTTCTCTCGTCATCGGTTTACCTGATTGTTTGCAAGTGGCTCAATCCTCCCATAACTATTACTCAGTTGGGTGGCCTGTTTGAGGGCTATGGCCTGCATAGGGATCACGTAGGCTGGGACGAGATATCAAGAAATGTAAAACTGGCGGCCATAGCCAGCGAGGACCAGCTTTTTCCTGAACACAGCGGCTTTGACTGGAAGGCTATAGATAAAAGCCTCAACGCCAAACCAACACGGAAGAAGAAGAAAACACATATAGCCGGGGGCGGAGCCAGCACCATCAGCCAGCAAACCGCCAAAAATGTTTTTTTATGGCAGGGAAGCGGCTGGAGCAGGTATGCACGCAAAGTACCGGAATTCTATTTCACCCAGCTTATAGAGTGGACATGGGGTAAGCGCCGTATACTTGAGGTGTACCTAAATGTAATAGAGATGGGGCCTGGCGTCTTTGGTATAGAGGCTGCCTCACAAAAGTATTTTCATAAACACGCCAAAGACCTATCGAGGGCTGAAGCGGCTATGATTATTGCCTGCTTGCCTAATCCTAAGAGATTCTCGGTGGTGCCCACCAGCAGATGGGTAAGCAATCGCTACCCACATATAATGGAGCAGATGAGTAACCTGGAAGGGGACGAAGACGTGGAGGCTGTGATTAAAACGCCCTGATTTAGTAGTACCTCATCCGCCTGCTCCGGTTCCATGCATCGTAAGACCTGTGTATTTTCCCCCTGCCAGATGAATGTTTTCTGTAATAAGCCCTTGCCGCCATTCCGGAGTAGCGCAGCACCAACATCAACACGATTACTGTAGCCATAACATTAGATTTTAGAGTTATAAAATACATCATTCACGGTGGCACGATTTTGTTATTTATTTGTTAACTAATCTAATTTTAAATATATTTTACTCTCATTGTGTTATTTAACAGGTTTTATGTGTTAACATTCAATTAACTATTAGCTAAATTATACATAATTTCTGAAGTACCAAATTTTTTTAAAGAATTGGAAGTTTTTTTATGCCTGAAAACTGGTACGGTACAAATTCCCTGGCGTAAATATTCAACAGGCGACCTAACGGGCCACTTTTACATTTTGAACCATACCTGATAATGACTTCATTTACGGCCAATTTCAATAAAACGGGGTAATTTTATCTTTCTGATGATACAGAAAGTAAGGGTTGAAGAATTTGCTGCACTGGCGGCTCGGTTTCCTGTACTGGACGTCCGTAGCCCAGGTGAATACAATCATGCACATATACCGGGTGCACACAGTGTTCCGCTGTTTACAGATGAAGAAAGGAAAGTGGTTGGTACCGCCTACAAGCAGCAAAGCCGGGAGGTGGCCATCAAAATAGGGCTGGGCTACTTTGGTGGTAAGATGAGGCAGATAGTTGAAACAGCAGAGTCCATTCTGGAAGAATCTGAAAAAAAGCGAAAAGAACCTGGTGCAGCAAAAACTATACTGGTACACTGCTGGCGCGGAGGTATGCGCAGCGCTGGGATAGCCTGGTTGCTGGACCTGTACGGCTTCAAAGTATATACACTCACCGGCGGATACAAGGCATTCAGAAACTATGTGCTGCAGTTGTTTGGTAACGAATACCGGATCAATATTATTGGTGGCTATACAGGATCAGGAAAAACAAAGGTGCTTAAAGCCCTGCAGAAAATGGGTGAAACAGTAATAGACCTTGAAGGGATAGCACGCCACAAAGGTTCGGCATTTGGCGACCTTGGCGAGGAACAGCAGCCCAGCCAGGAAATGTTTGAAAATATACTGGCACTGGAACTCAGTAAATCTCAATCCGGCACCACCATATGGATGGAAGATGAAAGCATGAGGATAGGCATAGTGCAGCTGCCAAAGGCGCTGTGGAACACTATGAGATCCTCACCTGTTTATTTTCTGGAGGTACCTTTTGATATGCGGCTGCAGTACATTTCGAGTGAATACGGAAGGTTTAAAAAAGAAAATCTGATCAATGCTACCCTGCGTATACAAAAGCGGTTAGGCAACCTTAATGCTAAAAATGCAGTCAATTATTTTATAGAGCATGACAATGCTGCGGCATTTGGTATACTGCTCACCTACTACGATAAATACTACAGCCATGCACTGCACCAGCGTGAAAACCTGAATGAGCTGCTGAGCATAATACCCTGCGCAACCACCGATGAAAAAACAAATGCAATTCATATTTTAAACGCAGTGGCCAGTGCAGAAAGAACCGCATAACAGCCCTGCACAGCATAACCAACAATGGATACCACAGAACAAACTATAAAGCTGACCCAGTATGCACACGGGGGTGGATGCGGATGTAAGATAGCACCGGCCGTGCTGCAGGAAATACTAAAAACGAATACAACACCTTTATTCAGCGAAAAGCTACTGGTGGGCAACAGCACCAATGATGATGCGGCAGCCTATGACCTGGGTAACGGGACGGCACTTATTTCCACTACAGACTTTTTTCTGCCGATTGTTGATGACCCTTACGATTTTGGCAGAATAGCCGCAGCCAATTCTATCAGTGATGTGTATGCCATGGGAGCGAAGCCGCTTATGGCCATTGCGATACTTGGTTGGCCTGTTGAGAAACTCCCAGTAGCTGCGGCGCAGCAGGTGCTGGAGGGCGCCCGGGCCATTTGTGCCGAAGCGGGTATTCCGCTGGCAGGAGGGCACAGTATAGACACCACTGAGCCGGTATTTGGATTGGCTGTAACTGGCATGAGCGAGACTGGCCACCTGAAAAAAAACAATACAGCCAGGGAGGGAGACCTGCTCATATTAACTAAGCCTATTGGCGCAGGCATACTGGCAACAGCGCAGAAAAGGGGCGTACTTACAGCAGCGCATCTGGATATACTTACCCGACAAATGACACAAGTCAACAAGATTGGTGAACAGCTTGGAAAAATTGAAGGTGTACACGCACTGACGGATGTAACCGGATTTGGACTGGCAGGGCATCTGACAGAAATGGCTGAAAGCAGTGGGTTAACAGCAGAACTTAATTACTCAAAGATCTTTGTTACGGAAGGAGTTAAGGAATACATCAGCCAGAAGATTGTTCCGGATGCTACCTACAGAAACTGGAACGCCTATGGCAGTAAAATTTCCTTTGAGCCCGGAGTAGATGTAATGGAGGCTTTCACGCTCCTACCCGATCCGCTGACAAACGGTGGGCTGCTCATTGCTGTGAGCCCATCGGCAGCAGATGAGGTTACTGCATTATTGGATGGAAATGGGCTGGGTGTATTCATTCAGCCTATCGGCTGCATGGTGGGCAAAAAGGAAAAGGTTATTGTGGTAAAACCATAAAAGACAGCATAGCCTTCAACCCCTGAAGTATAGCCGTAACCAGCAGCCATTCTATTGCCGTGCATTCGCTTTTGCTTGCTCATACAGTGTTCTTGCATCACTATACGCCGGTGCCAGCGACAGCACTTTTTCAAACGCTATGATTGCATTTGCATAGTCCCCTTTAGCGTAGTATGCCCTGCCCAGTTCATAGTATCCCTCAGGCGAATCGGGCATAGCTTCGGTACTTTTCTTAAAACTGTATATGGATGAATCGGCCATAGATGCGGCCTTGTACTTCATACCCTGGGCAAAAAAGTACTTGCCAGCAATGCCGAGGTACTTCTTGATATTTTCCTGAGCAGGCGCGTACTTCCTCACAGTATCCCAGTCGGGCAATGCCTTATCAGGCATGCCCAGATTATAGTAACATAGGCCCCTGTTTACCCTGCTCAAATAATAATCGGGATACAGGCTTAGCGCTTTATCAAAATATTGAACCGCTTTTTTTAACCATTCATTTCTGGCAGCAACATCCTGCTTGTCTTTTTTGGCCAGGCTCATGCAGGCGGCTGCGGCGTTATTGTTTACCAGCGCGCTGTTGGGCGATTTATTTACATCTGCCAGAAAAAGTGTAGTGTCGTTCTTCCAATCTCTGTTTCGCTCAATAGTTTTAAAACCAGAAACGGCTACCAAAACAATTGTAAACCCAGCAAGGCCTCCTTTTGAAATTCGGGCAATATTGAGCATACCGAAGCCCTTGCTGAGCAGGTAGCCGGCTGCAATCGCGAAGCCCACCGATGAATGATAGATAAGCCGCTCACCCATTGGCGCACCAATGTTTATGAACAAATTGGAAACCAGCATGAGGTTAGCGAGGTAAAACAAAATTGCAAAACCGATCACATGCTGTTTGCGCAAATACACAAACATCAATACCACCATGAGCAGGTGAATAGCCAGAGACAACCAAACAAGCAGGTTTGAAAATGAAACTATAGGTATCTGGCTGTATCCGTAATCAGCTGTCAGCACATCCGGGAACAGCAGCAGTTTCAGGTAATTGAGTAGTACAAAAATTTCAGTGGCCAGCTTCTGCAATCCGCCGGCATAGAGATATGGATTATTGAGTACATTATTTTCTGCGCCCTCACCGGCTCCGGTTACCGCATTCAACCGAAGCAGTATGTAGAGGCCCAGTGAAATAAGATATGGTGCAAAGGTTTTAAAACCGTATGGCAGCGGCTCATTCTTAAACAGGTAAAATGCAATGGGGAGTATCACAATCAGCGTAACAGCATATTCTTTGGAAAGCAATGCGCAAAAGAAAAACAGACAGCCGAACACTAGGTCTTTCAATTTGCCGCTCTCCTTGTATGCAAATGCTTTCAGGATGGTCAGCGCGATGAACAGCACGGAGAGCACCTCATCTCTGCTCTTAACATTTGCTACAACTTCAGTGTGCAGAGGGTGTATGGCAAAAATAAGTGCTGCCAGAAGTGCTATAACAGGCTCATCCGGAAAAATAACCGTGTGAAACAAAGTAAGCAATACAATGAGCGAAACAATATACAGCAGCACATTCACAACATGGCGCATATGCATTTCCTCTGCTACCCGCTGCTCCTTTTCTGCAGCATTTTCATTGGCGTGGTCGGTACCCATCAATTGCTGCTCAATTGCAAATGTGATCAGCGACAAAGGCCTGTAACGACCGCCAGCCAGCTGGTTGCTGCTGTTCTTATGTTCCAGATAACTCTGAAAGGCATCGGTTGTTAAAATGCCGCCTATGCCTGCAATGCCTTGCTGCACATATTCATTGTCTGTTATAGCCATCCTGTCGTCAAAAGCAGCCTCGTGCGAAAACGTGTTAGCGTAAAACAGAAAACCAATCAGTATTAAAATCAACGACTGTACCCTGATGTCTGTTAGCGAATACTTATATGCTGGAGCAACAGGTTTATTTCCCTCATCTTGCTGGTGAGCTGCTGCAGGCGCTTTTTGTTTTGATTTTCCCGGCATGTGATTTCGGAATAGAGGTCCTAAAATAGATAAAAAGACACAGCAAAAGGATTTCCTGCATTTGGCACACATCTGATGCATACCACAACTGCGTTAAAAAAATGCTGAACAACCGGAACCCTCTATGAATCAGCGCAATAAATTCGCATTTTATTTTTCAAATAATATCTGATGCAACAGTTGCATTTCAAACAATAATTACTAATCTTTACAAAATATAAATATTTATAACGCCTCAACATACACATAAATTCAGTTTTATGCTAGACAACACAGTATTAAACGTCGTGATCGGGCTGGTTTTTATATTTCTGCTGTACAGCCTTCTGGCAACTGCGATGCAGGAAGCCATTTCCAATATGCTACAGCGAAGGGCAAACATGCTGCAGTATGGTATTAAATGCATGCTTACCAGAACTATCAATAACAACAACGTAAGCAAACTAGGCTTGATATTTTATCACATCAAAAAATCAGGTGTTAATTTCCTGAACAGCATAAAGTCCTTTTTTGTAAAGAAGACTGTGAAAACAATTCATGACCGGTTTTATAATCATCCGATCATAAAGAATTACGGACAGAACTCAGTGTTCAGCAAGCCCTCTTATCTGGGGAACAAAAACTTTTCTACCATACTTATAGAAACACTGAAGAGCATAGATCCGTATGCGCAGAACCTGCCTACCGACTTTGCCACATTAAAAAAGGTACTGGAAGATTTTAATACCGAAGACCCCTACGACAAACATGCGCTGGTGTACACTCCCGTTACCGGCAAAGCCGCGGACGGCACACCAGAAACTGCACCTGTAACGCCACAGTCGCCACGCCTGGACAAAGAGACACACAGAATACTTATGCTGCATATGCTGGAAGCTGGAGGAGACCTGGATGTATTCAGAAGCAGGCTGGAACAATGGTTTAACGACACCATGGACCGTGTGACAGGCTGGAACAAGAAAAACACCCACTACTGGCTTTTTGGCATAGGTTTATTTCTTGCGTTTACGCTCAATATAGACACGATAGAAATCAGTAATTACCTTTCAAAAAACAAGGCAGCATCTGAACAACTGGCCAAGATGGGAGAAGCGGC
>OMJB01000096.1 GCA_900299255.1 Sphingobacteriales bacterium | reverse complement strand
CCGTCTGGGGCACTTAGAGCAGTTTTGCTCAGAAATACAGAGGGTTGCTCTACCAAGAGTAACCCTTTTTCCTTTAGTGGTGCGGCTTTCAGCCCGAAAGTAGGTAGTAAAAAAGTGGTTCGATAAGAGCTGTTTGAGTAGGTTAATTTGCTATCGAACACCAATTCAATGAATGATTTTTTACTGTGCATATCTGCGATGCTGTATAAATATTGCAGATTTGTGAGTTTGTGCAGGTTTTCTGAGTATTTTGCCCAAGCATCTGCCAAAGGCATTCTGAGATCATCCAACTGACCAAGTAAAGTATATCGTTCGCTTTCGTACCTAATTTTCCATTTGTCGTAGGTTTCCTGATTAATGGTATCACTAATATACTTCTCTTCGAGGTTGTCTAATTTAGTCTCTAATGCCTTTATTTCACGTTGTTTTTCACCAACAGCATTGTTTCTCGATTTCAGTTCAGTTTCAATGAGGTCAACTACATTATTTTGAAGCTGGTCTATATAGTATTCAGGTAGAGAAAGCTCTGATAAAATATCATCAAATTGTTTATGAAGTTTTACAGCCGATTGATTTTTTTTGCAGGTAGGGCAGAGGTAGTACCAATAGTAACTATTTCTGCCCTTGCTATTTCCTGCTGTCATAACCCGACCACATTCGCAATGGAGCGAACCTCTCAACGGCACTTCTTCATTATTCTGTCGGTTTGTTTGCTTGCCTGATAACATACCCTGAACAGCCCACCAAGTAGCTTTGTCAATTATTGCCTGATGTTTGCCCTCAACAATTGTTTCATGCTCATCATAATATGAAGGTACTTTAACCAAGCCAGCATAGGCTGGATTGGTTAAAATGCGCTTTATTGCACTGTTGCCGCCCCGGTTTAATCCATCTGGCTTTAACAGCCTGCTGATATCCTTCATCGATACGCCTGACTTAAACAATTTAAATGCCTGCTGGACGATGTATGCATTTTTTTCGTCCGGCACCAGTATTGGCTTTTTATTTTCGTCTTTAGCGTTAATGTAGCCAAAAGGTGCTGCATGCAGGAATCTGCCACTTTTTGCACCCTGATGCATGCCAAAGGCAGTGCGCTCTTTGATGTAGTTTAATTCAGTGTTCGCATTCAGTAGCATCTGAGTTCTAAAGTAAAAGAACATCGGGCTTTTGGGATGCATGCCGATATGCTCGAGAATTGAAAGTATTGTGATTTTATACTTTTTCTCGAATTTCTCCATCATGCCAAGTGCCTCAGTAAGATTGCGGGAAAAACGGTCGTATTTATAAACAATAAGGTAATCAATTTCTTTATGACGTTCTTTAATAAAATCTTCGAGATTTTGCCAGCTTACACGATCAAAGTTTTTTGCGCTTTGTCCATCATCTTCAAAATGGCTTAGAAGTTCATAGCCATTTTTCTGGCAGTATTCATTGATTGCATTGCGCTGACGGTTACTTTCGGCATAATACAAATTTGGAAAAATAAGTTTTACAAAAGTATTTCTGTTGATTGTTAGTTAAATATCCAAATAAGAAAGCTCATTTTTACCTGCTTCATTTCTTATGTTTGAAACTTTGATTTGCAGTATTCCATTTGAACTTTGCCTGCCATCAGTAAGATGCCTCCTGTTTTTATGGGGTAGAAGAGGCAGTACGCTTTAGTTATATCCAATAAGTATGTAAGGACATCGTAAGCACTGATTTTCAACGGAGTGTTTTTGGGGTAAATCTTTCCTTGATCAATTTTGGTTGAAATCTGCGCGTAAATTCTTTTTGCTTCGTCAGGAACGATACACACTAATTGAGTGGACTATTTTGTAATGTAGTCCTATTGATTTTAAATTTTATAGAACCACAAAATGGGCAATGTGAAAAAGCAACTTTCTAAACAGCAACAGGAAAATATCTGCGCAATTCTTAAGGCGAGGTTCGAAAAGAACCCAGCCAGGCATAAGGGTATTGAATGGGCTGATGTGCTGGCAAGATTGCTGGCGGCCAGCGATAAACTTTGGTCGCTGAACGAGATGGAGCAGACCGGCGGAGAGCCCGATGTAATTGGTTATGATAAGAAATCTGGGGGCTATATTTTCTGCGACTGCTCAGCAGAGAGTCCCTCCGGGCGCAGAAGTTTCTGTTACGACAGGGACGCACTGGATAAGCGTAAAGAGAATAAGCCGCAAAATACAGTTTTAGACATGGCCTCAGCTTTAGGTATTGAATTATTGACAGAAACCGAGTATCGTGAACTGCAGCAACTGGGTAGTTTTGATAACAAGACTTCAAGCTGGGTGAAAACACCCGTTAACATCAGGCAGCTGGGAGGTGCCATTTTTTGTGACCGCCGATACGATACTGTTTTTGTATACCACAATGGCGCGGAGTCATATTATGCTGCCAGGGGTTTCAGGGGAAAGCTAATTGTTTAATTGCCTGTGTTCATTTTTTTACCATTATAAACTGTATCTTGCAAGCGCATGAATCCCAAAGTTGATTTCTTTTTTGATAAAGACAGTAAATGGCAGAAAGAGTTTGCCCTGCTGCGCAGACTGATACTTGAATGTGGGCTTACTGAAGAATTTAAATGGGGTAATCCATGTTATACCATTGATGGCCGCAACATAGTGCTGATACACTGCTTTAAAGAATACTGTGCTGTTTTGTTCTTTAAGGGGGCATTACTACAGAATGCTGATGGGATACTGATACAGCAGTCTGAAAATGTTCAGGGTGCCCGGCAGGTCCGGTTCACTAAAGCAAGTGAAATAACAAAAATCAAAAACAAACTGAAGGCGTTTATATTTGAAGCGATTGAAGTGGAGAAGTCAGGCATAAAGGTGAACCTGAAGAAGACGAAAGACTATGAAGTCTGTGAAGAGTTGCAGCAGAAATTCAAAGAATTTCCTTTGCTTAAAGAGGCTTTTGGTGCACTTACACCCGGCAGGCAGCGGGGCTACTTGCTGTATTTTGCAGCGCCTAAACAGCCTAAAACCCGTATTGCCAGAATCGAGAAAAGCCTGGACGCTATTTTTAGTGGCAAAGGACTGAACGATTAAAACCTCTTTTCGGTTGTAACTGTAATGCCTAGCTCTATAGCGAGTACAATAGATTTTGTCAATTGCTCAATTTATATAATTGACCTGCCTCAGGCAATTTATTTGCAAACTTTACTTTCTAAAATACATCAGCTATGTCAGGAGAAAAAAGTAACATGAACACTGGCGGCAAATGTCCGTTTAGTGGTGGCGCGCAGAAGTTTAGCGCGGGAAAAGGAACAGTCAACCGGGATTGGTGGCCCAATATGCTGAAATTGAATACACTTCGTCAGCATTCTTCATTGTCCGATCCGATGGGGCAATCGTTTGATTATGCCGAGGCATTCAAATCACTCGATCTTAAAGCGGTAAAAAAAGATATCATTGACCTGATGACTACATCGCAGGACTGGTGGCCTGCCGATTATGGCCATTATGGGCCATTATTTATTAGGATGGCGTGGCATAGCGCCGGTACATACAGAATATCAGACGGACGGGGTGGGGCAGGATCCGGAACGCAAAGGTTTGCGCCGCTTAACAGCTGGCCAGACAATGCTAATCTGGATAAAGCACGTTTGTTGCTGTGGCCTGTGAAAAGAAAATATGGGGCAAAGATTTCCTGGGCCGATTTGATGATTCTTGCCGGCAACTGCGCTCTGGAATCTATGGGTTTCAAAACATTTGGTTTTGCCGGCGGTCGTGCAGATGTGTGGGAGCCGGAAGAAGACATATACTGGGGTGCTGAAAAAGAATGGCTGGGAGATAAACGCCACAGCGGTGACCGTGAGCTGGAAAACCCGTTGGGTGCTGTGCAAATGGGGCTTATTTATGTCAATCCGCAGGGGCCTAACGGCAACCCCGATCCGCTGGCTGCTGCCAGAGATATACGCGAGACGTTTGGCCGTATGGCTATGAACGACGAGGAAACGGTGGCGTTGATTGCCGGCGGCCATACTTTTGGTAAGGCACACGGTGCCGCAGACCCTGATAAATATGTGGGCCCCGAACCCGCCGCCGCTTCTATCGAAGAACAGAATCTGGGTTGGAAAAATGCGCTAGGAACTGGCAACGGAGTTAATACAATAACCAGCGGCCTGGAAGGTGCGTGGACCACAACACCAGCCAGGTGGAGCAATAACTTTTTTGAAAACCTTTTTGGTTACGAATGGGAACTGACTAAAAGCCCAGCAGGTGCCCACCAGTGGCGTCCTAAAGATGGTGCGGGCGCAGGGCTGGTGCCTGATGCGCACGACCCTGCTGTAAAACATGCGCCGTTTATGCTGACCACAGATCTGGCGCTGCGAATGGATCCTATTTATGGGCCTATTTCAAAAAGGTTTCACGACAACCCCAATCAGTTTGCCGATGCTTTTGCACGTGCGTGGTTTAAACTAACGCACCGCGACATGGGTCCTCGTTCCCGCTACCTGGGCGATGAGGTGCCTGCTGCGGTGTTGATATGGCAGGATCCGGTGCCGGCTGTGAATCATAAGCTGATAGATGATGCTGATATTGCAGCGCTGAAATCGAAGATACTGAGCTCTGGCCTTACTGTTGCTGAACTTGTTTCGGTTGCATGGGCTTCGGCTTCAACTTTCCGCGGTTCTGACAAGCGGGGTGGCGCCAACGGTGCCCGTATACGCCTGGCACCCCAGAAAGATTGGGCCGTAAATAATCCTGTACAGCTGGCCAGAGTGCTGCATGTGCTTGAAGGCATTCAATCAGCTTTTAACAGTGAGCAAGCCGGCGGCAAGATGGTTTCTATTGCAGATTTGATTGTATTAGGTGGGTGTGCCGCCATTGAGGAAGCTGCTGGTAAAGCTGGGCATAAAATAACAGTGCCCTTTGCACCTGGCCGCACAGATGCTGCTCAGGATCAAACCGATGTGGATTCTTTTGCAGTGCTGGAGCCGGTTGCTGACGGTTTCCGAAATTATTTGAAAGAGGGTAGTTTGCTGTCGGCTGAAGAACTGCTGGTAGATAAAGCACAGTTGTTGAATCTTACAGCACCTGAAATGACATTGCTGGTTGGGGGTATGCGAGTACTAAATGCTAATTTCGATCAGTCGAAAAATGGTGTATTTACTGATAAGCCGGGAACACTAACCAACGATTTCTTTGTACACCTGCTGGATTTTGGTACAACATGGAATGCAGTCAATGATGACAAAAACCAGTTTGAAGGCCGCGACCGGATTACTGGTATAGTGAAATGGACAGCCACGCGAGCTGACCTTATTTTTGGTTCAAATTCAGAACTTCGTGCCATTGCGGAAGTTTATGCTTGCGAAGACGCCAAAGGTCGTTTTGTGCATGATTTTGTAGCCGCTTGGGCAAAAGTGATGAACAACGACAGGTTTGACCTGGCTTAGTCTGCTCCTGACGATTTTAACCACGTTTAATAATTACAGCCCTGATTTCCGTATTGGACATCAGGGCTGTTTATTTTTACTGGAGTCGTTAATCCAACGGTTATTAAGGCAGTTTTGAGCCTGAACCTGTTGCCAGTACTAAGCACTGAAAATTTTCGCGATAAAAAATGCGGCGGCAGCGGCTACAGAGCCTATCAGCATCACTTTCAAAGCTCCTTGCAATGGCTTTTGCCCTGTTGCTTTCGCTTTGAAAAAGCCAAAAACAAACAGGCAGAGCACAGTTATTGCGGCTGAATATTTGAGGCCGTCAATCGGGTTATCCGTAAAGTAATAAGGCGATAGCGGTACCATTCCGCCGATTACATAGGAGAGGCCTATATTAAGCGCACTGTTTCGTGCTCGTTTCGGATCTGGTTTCTCCAGCCCCAGTTCATACCGCATCATGAAATCTACCCATTTCACCTTGTCGTTGGCCATTTCGTCTACTACAAGTTTCTGTGTAGCCGGGCTCATGCCCATCTCTTCAAATATCACTCTTACTTCTTCTTTCTCTCGCTCCGGCAGGTGGTCTACTTCCCATTCCTCACGCTTAAGCTCTGAGTTGTAGTGGTCTATTTCGGTTTTACCAGCCAGGTACCCGCCCAGGCCCATTGCTATAGATCCGGCAGCAATTTCAGCCATGCCCGCAACTACAATGATATGCGTGTCGTGTACAGCACCACTGAGGCCTGCTGCCAGGGCAAATGGTACGGTCAACCCGTCACTCATACCTATTACAATATCTGTAACCAGTTGCGAGCTGTTGAAATGCTCCTCATTATGTGAATGTGCGTCGCTGTTGCTCATATCAGATTCTCGTTTTTTCTCGCAGCGAAGTTAACAATTGCTGTTAATTCAGAATCTGACGATAGTCATCAGTCAAAATGTCGATTAATGTACTTCGTGCATCAGTTTCCTGATCATTGGCGAAATAACAATTAATACCACCCCGGCTACCAGAGCATAAATGGCCAGTTGCTTGTATCCTTCGGTATAGGATAAAAGCTTGGCAGTAAGTGATGCATGTTCGTCGGTTGTAGACATACCCGCTCCCAGTATGCCTGCGGCATATTGCCCGTAGGCACTCGCCAGAAACCACATGCCCATCATCATACCGTGCAGCTTCTGTGGTGCCAGCTTGGTCATCAGCGAAAGGCCGATAGGAGATAAACACAACTCCCCGATCGTAATGACAAGATAGGCAAGCGTGAAAATATTTAGTGAGGTGTAGCCCTGTGCATCTGCAAAAAAGCGGGTGTAGTAGAAAATATAAAAAGCCACTGCCAGAAACAGGAAGCCAAGTCCGAACTTAATAACAGTATTTGGTTCGGCTTTTTTCTTAGCCATCCACAGCCATATCAATCCGAAAAGTGGGCTGAATATAATTACAAATAATGAATTGGCAGAGTTGTTTATCTCGTTTGGATCTATTGTCAGCCCTAATACTTTATGATCAAGGTTGTATCTGGCAAACAGGCTTAGAGAACCTCCTGCCTGCTCAAAAAAGGCCCAGAAGAACACGGAGAAAACGATAAATATAAGTGCTGCGGCCAGTTTCTGCCGCTCCGCCGCTGCGTAATTACGCATTTCATATATGATGTACAGGAATGCAGCAGGGCCTGTGATATACATAAACAAATCGGTATAGCCTGTATTTGTTACAAGCAGCAATATAAAAGGAATTACCAGCAGCGATCCCGCATATACCATTATGTCGTAGGTGAGTATCTTTTTAGCTGTCAGTGGCGCAGCCGCCGGTGTATCGCCGGTTGTTCCCATATCCCATTCCTCTGTTGTAGCTTCAGGTTTTGCAGCCAGCGGGGAGAATCCTATGGGGCCAAGCGTGCGTTTGGTGAAAATGAAAATACCCAGGCCCAATGCCATACCAATGCCTGCCAGCGAAAAAGCTGCGTTCCATGAGTAGTGGTTGGCTACATTGATACACAAATATCCGCCAAGCAATGCCCCGATATTAATGCCTGAATAAAACAACCCAAAACCGGCATCACGGCGAGGGTCATCTGCTTTATATAAATTACCCACCATGGTCGAAATGTTCGGTTTAAAGAACCCGGTACCAACTATGGTAAAGCATATGCCTAAATAGTAAAAATCGTGCGGGTTGAAAGCAAGTGTAAAACTGCCCACTATCATCAGTAGCCCGCCCCAGAAAATAGATTTTCTAAAGCCCAGCATCTTGTCTGCGAAAAAGCCTCCTACAAATGCCATAGTGTATATGAATGCCTGAATAGCACCATATTTGAGATTGGCATCTTTTTCAGAGAGTTTTAATTGCTCTACCATGAATATGGTGAGCATACCGCGCATACCATAAAATGCAAAACGCTCCCACATTTCAGAAAGAAACAGATACCAGAGTTGTTTCGGGTACTTCCCTTCAAAAGATTGTATTTGCTCCAGAGTCTCGGTTTGTGTTGCCTGGGTAGTAGTCATTTTTGCTCGCTTTATTGAAATTCGAAGTTCTAAAATAATATTTAATTTTTATTACCCCTTTTTTTAACCCATAAAAAAGCGGGAGGTGATGCCTCCCGCTCCAATTATTATTAGCCACTTACGACTCACGACTTATGACTTACGACTAATTTATCCCATGCATCATTTTCTGCAGTTTCCTGCTCAGCAAGAACAGCATTACCGCCGCAGCACCGGCAAAGCCAACAAATATCATGAAATAAGTATGCAGGCTATCTATTTCCAGGCTGAATAAATGCGGGTGAACCGGGTTGGTTGGGTCAGGGTAGAGCGAACTCATAAAGCCTGCCAGTTTGTTTCCTGTAGCAATAGCCAGGAACCAGATACCCATCATCAACGATGTGAAGCGGCCGGGTGTAAGCTTATTTACCATCGACAGGCCGATTGGGCTCAGGCAAAGTTCACCAATTGTATGCAGGAAGTAACAACCGGTAAGGAACATAATGCTGGCTCCTTCTTTTGGAATGGAATTTGAACCAAAAGCGATAAACAAAAACCCTGACGCCAGGAAGGCAAGTCCGAGAGATTGTTTGAAAGGCGCTGCAACATTGATACCTCTTTTCGCCAGGTTTGTCCATATTGCACTGATGATTGGTGCCAAAATGATAATGAAACCTGCATTAAAACTCTGGAAATAAGCAGCAGGCATTTCGAATCCAAAAATATGCCTGTTGGTTTGCTCATCTGCAAAATAGGTGAGCGAAACACCAGCCTGTTCAAAACACATCCAGAAGAAGATCACAAAGATCATAATCAGAATGATTACCCAAAGCCTGTCTTTTTCAATTTTTGTCAGTGACCTGTCGGTGATAATTACAATAGGGCCTACCAGCGTCATGCCATAAATCAACGAACCCCATATATCTATATGTGCAACAAAATGTATCAGAGAGAACATCAGTATGATACCTCCTATGAGGATAGTAAGTTGCTGCTTGCTGAATCCGCCATCGCTTTGTTTTTCTCCGGATTGTACTGTTGAGTTGTCAGTTAGCTTGTTCGGCCCAATGCCCAGCTGCCGGCCATCAGGGGCGATAACATGCTTATTTTTAAACAGGTAAAATATCACCAGGCTGATTAACATACCTACACCCGCAGAAAGGAAGCCCCATTTATAGTCAGTAAAGGTTCCGCAGACAAATGGCGCCAGAAATGCCCCAGCATTGATGCCCATGTAGAAAATTGTATATGCGGCATCTTTTCTGGTATCATTGTCATGATACAGCTGCCCAACCATGGTTGAGATATTTGGTTTGAAAAAGCCATTACCAAAGATCAGCAACGTCAGACCTACCCACATCAGTGTTATTGCAGTTCCTTTATCAGCACCCGAAGAAACTGATGCCGAAAAGAACATCATTAACTGACCCACTGCCATCAATAATCCGCCCGTAAAAATAGATTTGCGGTTGCCCCAGTACCTGTCTGCCACATATCCGCCTATTAATGGTGTCAGATACACCAGACCGGTATATGTTCCATAAATGGTACTCGATGCCGCTTTGTCCAGAAGCAGCATTTTTGTCATATACAATGCAAAAATTGCACGCATGCCATAATAGCTGAATCTTTCCCAGAACTCCGTAGCAAATAATACGTAGAGTCCTTTGGGATGTCCTTTTTCAGAATCCTTAAGATCAGATGGCAATTCTATTTCCGCGCCAACTTCCTGGTCCTTCATGTTGCTCATAAATGTGCTTTATATTTATTACTGAACTGCCAAAATAAATAAAATATTTAGTGTTCCACCTTTTTTTTAGTTTTTTTGCACCGAATTGAATAATATGAAAAATATTCTCCTTTTAGGTTCAGGTGGTCGTGAGTGTGCTCTTGCGTGGAAATTAAGCCAAAGCCCGTTGTGTGGTACATTTTTTATCGCACCCGGCAATGCTGGTACCGCTGAGTATGGTATAAATCTGCCGGTTTCTTACAATGATTTTGAAGCAATCGGCAAAGCCTGTATTGAGTATAAAATAGACATTATTATTCCGGGGCCTGAAGACCCGCTGGTGCTGGGTATCTATGATTTTATCAAGAGCAACCCGGCTCTGAGGCATATAATTGTTGCCGGGCCTACAAAAGCAGGTGCTCAGCTGGAGGGAAGCAAGGCGTTCTCTAAAAAGTTCATGGAGCGCCACAATATTCCAACGGCAGCGTATCAGGAGTTTACCAAAGATAGTTTTGAGCAGGGTGTCGCATATATCAAACGGAGCGAAATGCCAATTGTAATAAAAGCAGACGGGCTGGCTGCAGGCAAAGGAGTTGTAATTGCGCAAAATGCCGCAGAGGCAGTGAAAGCGTTCCGTGCAATGGTGATGGACGAGCAGTTTGGGCAGGCTTCGTCTAAAGTTGTTATCGAGCAGTTTCTGGATGGTATTGAACTCTCTGTATTTGTTTTTACAGATGGTACAAATTATGTATTGCTGCCCGAAGCTAAAGACTACAAGAGAATAGGGGAGGGTGATAAAGGGCTTAATACAGGTGGCATGGGTGCAGTATCGCCGGTGCCATTTGCAGACGACGAATTTATGCTGAAAGTAACAGAGCGGATCATTACTCCTACTGTTTCAGGCCTTAAGCAAGAGGATATTTTGTACCAGGGTTTTATCTTTTTTGGACTCATAAAAGTGAAAGGCGAACCATATGTAATTGAATACAACTGCCGTTTGGGTGATCCCGAAACTGAAGTTATAATTCCACGCCTGGAGAATGATCTGGTTGAGCTGATTTTGAAAATGGAGGAAGGAAAACTTGATGAAGTTGCCGTGCAGCACAGTAGCAGAGCGGCAGGTGCAGTTATGCTGGTTTCAGAGGGTTACCCCGGGCACTATGAAAAGGGTATGATAATGACTGGGTTTGATTCCGTAAAGGGTAGCCTGTTATTTCATGCCGGCACAGCCTTAAAAGATGGAAAAGTGCTCACCAATGGTGGCCGTGTACTTGCGGTAACCTCTTATGGAGATAACATCACGAAGGCTCTTGAGAAAAGTTATGAAAATGCTGCTCTGATCAGTTACAGTGGTAAATACTACAGGAGAGATATTGGCTGGGAGTTCGCAGAAAAATAATCATCAGGTACACTTATTGTTTTTCTTTCTTACCCGGCATGCGTTGAGATAGGTATAAATGTCATCGCATTGCTTGTCTGTCAGATATTTGAATATCGGCATCGGGAAATCCAGTCTGCTTCCGTGTGGCGTAATTCCTGATTGCATAACCCGTCTGAACTGTTCATTTGAATACTTTTCTGATAGAGCAGATTTGTCTGACAATAGCCAGGGGCTTCTGATTTTTGATCCTTCAGTGTTTCTGAATTTCATTCCTCCCCGCATATAACCCTTTGATTGCTCTGGCTGCTGGTAGTTAAGTCCTAAAATGTTCTTAGAATGACAGTGGTAGCAACCCAGAATGTCTACGAGATAACGGCCATTTTCAACAGCATTGTCGGGCTCCGGATTTTTAATTCCTGTCACATAGGGCTGTGGTTTTTGAGTATGGGAAGCAATTTTTCCCAACAGGCTTAAGCTGGTTTTGCCCGGCATCTGGGCTGGCGACAGAGCCAAATCGTCTGATCTCAGAAAACAGATAATGTCATTTACATCGATGTCGCTAAGTGTTGGACGTATCATATAGGGTATAAACCTGCCGTCACTTTTAATGCCTGTTTTTATAAGGCAGGCCAGCTGGGCATCTGTATAGCTGTTTACGATACCGGTTGTGCCGTAGTGGGTCAGATTGGCGGAGTATATCGTTCCTAATGCTTTTGGCAGTTCATTGATTTTTCTGCCCGACAAAATGTTCAAGGCCGCATCAAAGTGGCATTCGCCGCACAGATTGTACACCAGGTTTCTGCCATGTTCTATTGTGAGAGGTCCGTTTTTTCTCGTGTATTCACGTTCAGGCAAACTGTAGTGAGTTCGGCAGCTATACATTGTAAATGCAGTAACAGCCCCGGCAACAGCCAGTAATTTCAACCGAAATGAATTGAACAGTATCATGTTTTCACGTGCAGCACGGCTACAAGCTCTGCTGTGCCGAACGCTAAATTTCGTTAAATTTGCTTAATTATCAGATTGTTTAATGATTGTTCTGGTTCTCAATTTGCTTTTATGATAGTTAATGAGCCTGCAGTTGCTTTTAATAAGCAGAAATATACCATAGAAGAATACCTGGAAATGGAAAACGCCGGGACTGAAAAACATAAATATTATCAGTGCGAAATTTTTGCGATGTCTGGTGCGAAGTTGCAGCACAACATTGTGGCAACAAATATTTTGGTAGCATTGGCCAATAAATTGGAAGGTAAGAGTTGCCAGCCTTTTAACAGTGAAACGCGCATTCATATAGAAAAGAACTCTCTTTTTACCTATCCTGATATTTCCGTTATTTGCGTAGATTCTCATACCAGAAATGATGATGAAATGAATATACTTAACCCAATTATTATTTTTGAGGTGCTCTCTCCGTCGACTCGGAATTATGATCGTGGCGAAAAATTCAGACTGTACAGGGATATTCCAACATTGAGAGAATATGTGCTGATTGAACCCGAAACAATTGGCGTCGAAAAGTACCAAATCAACGAAAGTGGTAAATGGGAATTAGAGGAGTTTGCGCTCATTGAAGATAGTTTACTATTAAAGAGTATCGGTTCTTCACTTACACTGAAGGAAATATATAAACGCACCAAAGTGTTCGCTGGGTAATCATTTATCAAAATCAGCCTCTGCTTATTTATTTTTGTTCCATCAGCAACACTTTATCCATATTAGAGTCGCCCATAGAATTTCTGAAAGGGGTGGGACCGCAGCGGGGCGAACTGCTGCGTCAGGAACTGGAGATTAGTACGTTTGAGGATTTGCTGTATCACTTTCCCTACCGCTACTTCGACCGTACTAAACTGACACGGATAGGAGACATCAATTCGGGAACTGAGTATGCACAGGTAGCCGGTACCTTAATAAATATTAACGAAGAAGGTACAGGGCGTAAGAAACGTTTGGTGGCAACCCTTTATGACGATTCCGGTCGGATCGATCTGCTGTGGTTTCAGGGTGCTCAGTGGATGGCCAAGAACCTCAAGGAAAATGAACGGTACATCGTATTTGGTAAAGTAAGCTTGTATAGTGGTTATTACAACATTGCCCATCCCGAGATTGAATTACTGAATTCAGAAACGGCTGCCGCTGGTATGCAGCCGGTGTACTCAACCACCGAGAAATTAAAGATCAAGGGAATAACCAACCGTTCATTTGCCAGGCTTACTGCGGCACTTTTTGAGCGGCTGCATGCTGCCGATATTGTCGAAATTTTCCCCGATGAATTGCTGCGGCGCTACAAGCTGTGCAGCAGGTATGCAGCATTCAGGTGGCTGCACTTTCCCGATACTGACGAACATGAACGCCTGGCACGCCATAGGCTGAAATGGGAAGAGTTGTTCATCTCTCAGCTGATGATAGCCAGACTGAGGCTGCAGCACACGGCGCAGCCCGGACTGCGGTTTGAAAAAGTAGGCGATAACTTTAATGATTTCTTCAGCAAGCATCTGCCGTTTGAGCTGACCAACGCACAAAAGAGGGTGCTCCGCGAGATCAGGCAGGATACCGGTACCGGAAAACAGATGAACAGGTTGCTGCAGGGTGATGTGGGCAGCGGCAAAACCATAGTAGCAGTCATGTCTATGCTCCTGGCGCTTGATAACGGCTATCAGGCTTGCATCATGGCTCCTACAGAGATCCTTGCACAGCAGCACTTTCTGGGCATTTCAGCTTTGTTGGCTGATATGGGTATTACTGTTAAGCTGCTTACAGGGAATGTGAAAGGTAAAGCCCGCAAAGAAATACTGCAGGAACTGGCCAACGGCACCCTGAGAATTGCTGTAGGCACCCATGCGCTGATAGAAGAAAGCGTACAGTTCAGCAATCTGGGACTGGCGGTTATTGATGAGCAGCACCGGTTTGGGGTAGGCCAGCGTGCCCGCCTGTGGAAGAAGAACGATGTGCCGCCCCACGTTTTGGTGATGACTGCCACACCTATACCCAGAACGCTGGCCATGACTCTGTACGGAGATCTGGATGTGTCGAACATAGACGAACTCCCCCCTGGCAGGAAGGAGATAAAAACGGTGCACCGCCGCGATGCGGCCCGTGCAGGGGTTATGGAATTTGTGCGCAAAGAGGTCGACAAGGGGCGGCAGGCATACATCGTTTACCCGCTTATAGAAGAGTCTGAGAAAATGGATTATGAGAGCCTGATGGCAGGCTATGAGCAGGTGAAAATATGGTTTAATGAGAACAAGTACAGAATAGCTATGGTGCATGGCCGGCAGGAGGTTGCCGAGCGGGAGCGCAATATGCAGCGTTTTGTAAAGGGCGAGGCCGATGTACTGGTTGCCACTACAGTGATAGAGGTGGGCGTAAACGTGCCCAATGCCAGTGTGATGGTGATAGAGAGCGCAGAGCGTTTTGGGTTGTCGCAGATGCACCAGCTCAGGGGCAGGGTAGGCCGCGGCGCTGATCAGTCTTACTGTGTGCTGCTTACGGGCAACAAAATATCTGACGATAGCTACAAACGGATTAAAATCATGGAGTCTACAACCAATGGGTTTAAAATTGCCGAGCACGACCTGGAGATGCGTGGCCCCGGTGATATGTATGGTACCAAACAAAGCGGCGTACTTAAATTCAGGCTGGCCGATATTGTGCAGGACAGCGCAATACTCGATCAGACCCGGGTTGCAGCCCAGGCGCTCATAGCTCAGGACCCCGGGCTTACAGCACCCCAGCATTACGGCATCAGACAGATGCTGCTGATGCAGGGCCGGCAGTCTCACTGGGGTAAAATCAGCTAGCGATATGCGGCGGTTATAATAAATGCGGGGATAACAATTTTATTTACGACCTTGCGCCACTATTTGATCAACGGCACAGAACTAACGAGCTATTCAACAGCATGAACAGAAAAATTGAGATCAGGAAATCCAAAATAAAAAATGCAGGCAGGGGTGTTTTTGCACTGTCTGATTTTAAGAAAGGCGAAGTAATAGAAATATGCCCCATACTTATTTTTCCGGGTGGTGAGTACCCGCACCTGAGCGAAACAAAACTATCTGGATATCTGTTTGAGTATACCGGCGATAGCACTATACTGGCGCTTGGTTTCGGCTCTATGTACAACCACACCAACACGCCCAATGCCTGGTATGAGATGGTAGAATATGAGGGCAAACCCGAACAGAATAATGAGCTTTATTTTGTAGCAACCAGGCCTATTAAGAAAGACGAGGAGATATACATTAGCTATGGTCGGGAGTTCGAAAAACTGTATGCTCAGGCAAATTAGCGGTTTTTTTCCTTTACCAGTTTTTTTGAAACTGTTTTGAGTTTGCCGCCTGCCAGTTTTTTGGTAGTATACAAAATGTATCCTTCTTTTTGTCCGTAATCCATTGAGCGCTCTTCTACCGCCATGGGTATGCCGTTTCTGTATTCGTATAGTGTTTTGCCTGATGTAGCGGCTCCGTTTCTCCACTCTGATACTATACGTTTGCTGTGCTTATCAAACACCGGCGAGGTGATTTCTTCCAGTTGAGTATTCGGTTCAAATCTGCTGGTTTTGGCATTATACAGCCAGTAATAGTAGGGGATATTTGGGCCGGCTGGCAGAAACTGCATCAGTCGGAAATCTTCCTCGCCGTCAAAGTTCATATCTTCCACCAGAAAGCCGGGTTTTTCTCCATCGGTGCAGAAATAGCTGTTTTCGTTGCAAACAATTGCCTGAAGCCTGTTGCCATGCTGTTTACTGGTAATAACAATAGAGTCAATACCGCAAGAGTAATTGATGTTATCGGCGGAGAGGGAACGGGTTGCGAACAGAGTAAAATTGAACTTTTTGCCAGTAAAGCTGTACTGTTTTGCCTCCTGCCCAATGACAGTTAGTGGTGTTATTAACAGCAAAAATATCCAGGCGCGCATTGGTTAAATTATTTTGCAATGTTAGGGTAAAATCGGTAAGTCATAAGTGATAAGTTGTAAGGCGAATGTTGCATGGTTCTGCAATCGGTAGATTTTTGGTTAGGTAACCCTGATTTTTGTTTACTGCCATTTTGTTTCTGTGTGATATGGGTACACGGCGGAGAAAGTTGATAAATTACCTGGCAATAATCAGCTGCCTGGTTTCGTGGCTTATGCCATCATCTATGCTGATAGTGTAGCTGCCTGCCGGCAATTCTATGTGGCACCACCGGTTTGTCGTTGCAATGGTGCTGGCAATTTTAATTCCATTTGTGCTGAATACGGTCAATTGAACCGTTTTTTCTGCCTTGCTGCTGACATCGCTTATGAAAAAGTCAGTGCTGGCCGGATTAGGGTATATCTGGTAGGTTTTTGACCCAGTGGTTATAGGAGCAATATGGGTTCTGTCCTGCGTAATCTCCACAGTTGTTGAGCCTGCTTGCAGTGTTATATTTGTTTTGAGCACGCCGTTTGTGTCGGGGGCTGCGGTGCCGACAATGATCCCGTTTACTTTTACGGCATAGGTAATGTTCCGTTTCGGTAGCTGAGTTGTATTTCCATATAGCGCCATATAGCGGTGTGCTGTAAAATAAACGCAGAATCTGGCAATTTATTACCGTGATGCTTCGAAATTACCGCCGCTGCAATAATTTGGGATTTATATAATTGAAGTTATTTTTGCCGGCTATGCCCCGCATGTACAGATGGTTTTTGTGTTTCTTAATAATGGTTTCAGCATTTCAGGCTGGAGCGCAGCAGGATACGCTTATGAAGGGCATGGGGCTGGAATGCAATTTTCTGGCTGGCAAGATCATTAAGCATACGCATAAGTTTACAGCACCGATACCCAGCTTGTCTGAAGCGTTGGATATTAACCTAGTATGGCAGACTTACGGTAAAAAAGACTGGCACCAGAGGTGTGGTTATCCGCAGGTGGGATTAGGCATTACGTACACGGATTATGGGAACAATCTGGTATTTGGCAGATGCGTGGGGTTATATCCCAATATACAAATACCGCTGGTGCGCGGCAGGCAGATAGAATGGGTGGTGAGGATAGGGGATGGTATAGCCTATGTAACTAGGAGATACAGCCGCACCAATCCTGTGGATACTGTGAATACAGCAATAGGTTCGCACATCAATGATTTTGGTATTTTTATGACCGACCTTAGATACCGAATCAATGAGCATTGGCAGGTGCAGTGTGGCGCTAACCTGACGCATATATCAAACGCTGATTACCACAATCCCAACCTGGGTGTGAATATGGCGGGGGCGCATTTCGGGGTCAGGTATTTTCCGGAAAATAACAGGCCTGCAAAAGTAAAGAGGGAACTGCCGCAATTAAGCAACCGCTGGCTTACGCAGCTCAGGGTGGGGATAGGTTTTAATGAAGCCAATGCAACAGGGAATCCGGAGCTGCCCACCTATGTTGTGTCGATGTACGAAAGCAGAAGATGGGCTAGTAGAAACAAGTTGTTTGCTGGTATTGATTATGCCTATCATGAGGCTACCCATGCATTTTACAATACCTGGGGTATCAATATTGGCAAGGAGCGTGCTACCGCCTGGGATGGAACCATATTTGCAGGAAACGAGTTTCTGGTGGGCAGGGTAGGTATCATAGCCCAGGTGGGGTATTACTACCGCCTCACGTACCTGAAATACGGTAATGATAAGTTTAATGAAAAGCTGGGAGGGAATCTATATTTGATTAAACGTGAGAATGGCGTGCTGAAAGAACTGTTTATTACAGCACTGCTTACCACCCATATGGCGGTTGCTGAGTATGCCGAATTTGGAATTGGTGCCGGTATCTAATGCATTGAAATTAATATACCTTGTTGTTCCTTTATTTTGAATTGCTCATGTATGGAAGAATTGATAAATCAAAAAAAACGGTATTTTAGTATAAAATTACCGAATCGTTGAGGTAATTGTTTTGAATTTAATGCCACAATGAATATTAAGCGTATTATATTTTTTACATCGTTAGTAAGTATTGCGGGCAGGGTAGCATATGCGGCAGATGAACCCAAAGGCAGTTCGGCACAAAACGATTTGATAAAGGGGGTAAATGTGCAGCTGATACTTTTTCTTGCCGGAATGGTGCTTTTTGTTATGCTTGTGAGGAGGCTGTATGAGATCAGGGATGGATATTCAAGAAAGAAAAAACGGCCTGCCGGTGGTCAAATGAAAAATACAGGGTATGTACCCAAGTATTGGTTTAAGTGCCAGAACTGCAGGCTCACTATCAGAAAGGAAACAGTGCCCAAAACAGCAGAATGCTATAATGCTGTAGACCACAAATGGACGCAACTGGGTGAGGTGGGCAACACAAAGTACCTATGCAAAAGCTGTAATACTCTGGTGAATACAAAAACTGAACCGATGTTAGAAAATTGTCCACAGTCTGAAGTGCACAGGTGGGAAAAATTAAACTAGCAGCACCTCATCTTAAAGACTGTTTGTGAAAAATAATATCGGTATTTTTATGTCATGAAAGCGAACATCATGCTGATTGCTGCTCTGCGCCATAGGTTGCTGCTTATTTTATCTGTAATTGTTTTTTCGGTCAATGCTTCCGGCCAGATACCGTCATATGTCCCTGCATCAGGATTGCGGGCATGGTATCCGTTTACAGGTAATTGCAACGACAGCAGCGGCAACCTGCGGATTGGAGTGGCATACGGGGGTATCAGTTTCAGAACGGATAGATTTGGTAATGCCAATCATAGCCTCCGAGGAAATGCGCTTTCGGCAGTAGATATACCGTGGCATAATTTTCCTCTGGGTGATTCATCAAGAAGCGTATCAGTTTTCTTCAGGATAGATTCAACTTATCCGGGTGGCGGTAGGTCACTGATGTCGTGGGGCAGTAATGTAATCGGAGGGAGGTTCGGGTTGTTTACAAACGATAGTATGATAGGGCTGGAATATGTGAACGGCACAGTAGTTACCCATTATGTACCTGATACATTCTGGCATAACCTGATAGTTACCTATTCGATGGCCAGTGGAGGATCGGCTGGTGTGCAATTGTATATTGACGGTATGCCAATTGTTGCGCCGATAATCAATACGCCGGTAGGGTCATTCAGCACAGATACCGGGTCGTGGCACAACATCGCGGGATCGCTTTATTACGGCCCATTGTATACCGATAGCTGGAGCGGCGAGATAGATGATGTGGCTGTATGGGACAGAGCTTTGACTCCATGTGAAGCACTTGAAATAGCCTACAACGGACAGGTTTATTCGGCTGGCCACATAGAAGGAAAAGATACGGTTTGCCCCGGTGAAAGCACTTTGCTTTCAGTAGTGGGTGGGATTGGTGCAGGCAGCTGGTCGGTTACAAATACTGCGGTAGCAACAATAAGTATAGGAGGACTGCTTACAGGTGTTTCTTCTGGAATTGATACAGTGAAATACATTGT
>OMJB01000095.1 GCA_900299255.1 Sphingobacteriales bacterium | reverse complement strand
GTTCAGCGGGCGGCAACAGTAACTTTGGTGTTACGCCCAATCCTACCACGGGCAAGTTACTGGTGAGTGGCACATTGGAAGATGAGGCAGCAGCAGGAGAGGAGAACACAGAAGTACTGATAGAGGTAACCGACATGCTGGGCAGGAATGTATATAGAGCCACAGCCACCGCGCACTACGGCAGCCTGAATAGCGAACTGACATTGAGCAGCAGCCTTGCCAACGGCATGTACCTGCTCAACCTGAGGACAGGGCAGGAAAGGAAACTGTTCCATATTGTATTAGAGCGGTAAATATTGAAAAAGTTCTACTGATAAATATATCCCGGTTAATTTTCTAACCGGGATATTTATTTAAGAAACATTTTTTGTTTTTATCGCGTTGTAAATGTCTTTGTATATGCAGAGGTCAATGTAATATTTGTTCCTTTTTTGGCGGCAATAGTCGTCAATTCGTTTCAGGATAATTTCGCCGGTATGATTGTTTACTCTGTATTTCCATAAGGCAAGTACAGCTTTTAAGTAGCGGTCTGTATTTTTAAGGTATGCACTTCCGATAGCAGGCAGCAATACTGTATTGTCAGCAAAATAAAGGCTAGCAGCAAGAGCTTTGAAATCATCATTAGGAATTAAGGGCTGAATTTCACTAGTGAAAAATTCAAGGTCAGAACTAAATACTTTCAGGAGTTTGTTATTTTGTTTGTTTCCAACATGCTTCGTAATTACATCCAGAGTTTGTTTTCCGGGAGATACAGGAATTTTCAAACCAGAAAAAGCACAGTATGTTTGAAGGCATATGTTATGGCTTTTATCCGCTATTTTTCTGAGGATTGAGATTACTTCAGAATTGTCATTTAAATAGGCATCTTCCGCAATTCTCAGTAAATTCTGAGCTGAAATAACAGGTGCAATTTCATTCGTAAACACACTGTCATCGGAAGCATTAATGTCTGAAATTAAATCCGATTGGCCAATATTGATATTTGCCTGAACGTCAGTTAGAATTTGCCGGCCTATAATTGATGGAATGTTGTATTGCCACAGCAACCGGATGGCATTGTACAGTCTTTTTCCGGTTTTAATACTGAGTTCAATGATAAGCGGTTTTATTGCTTGATTTTGTTCAAAATAGGCATCAGCAACAGCCGCATTCAGTAAGTCAGAAGGTAAGTTTTCGGCAATCTCATTAAGCAAAAGTGTTGTAATCAAATCGCCATGCTTAGATTTCTGAGGTGTTGAAATTTCCGTCTGCTTTTCCCTTGTTTGCAGCAACAGCTGGTAACTGTTCTCGTAACTTATTCCCAGATTCCATAACAGTAGCATGGTCAGGAGGTATGGTTCATTTTTTCTCGCAGCAAGAGCTTCAAGCAGCACTTTTGTTCTATGGTTATTTTCTTTGTACCCTTTAAGTACAATTTCATTCAACAGTGAGGCTGAAACAGAGTGTGCTATTTCGCTCAGAAAAACGTTAACTTCAGTATCCTTCGAATTAAAAATAACTCCCGACAAACCTCTGGCGATATGCTGATGGACAGCGGTTATAATTATCCCACCGTGCTCTTCTGAAATGCCTAGTGACCAAAGCAGATAATTGGCTATCAGTACCCGGTCTCGCTTATGGTATCCGATGGTTCCAACCAAAGGCATAGAATCAATATCATCATTAAGATATGCTTTCCATGCTATGTCGTACAACCATTTCATTGGAAGTGGTGCATCAATATGTTTTTTGAATATTCTGAGATTTGAATACTCCCAGTTCCGGATAGTTTTTGTAAGGCTTCCGGGCCTTATCCTGTATTTACAGGAAACATAATCTGAGAATACGAACTGATACCTGGCTGCTATACGGAGCCACAAATCAAAGTCACCGTATATCAGGCTCTCGTCGTATCCGCCAACTTCAGAAAATATGTCCCGCCTGATTAGTAATGACATTAACGGGATAAAATTGCCTTGCAGCAGTTCGTGGTAAATGTTGCCCGATGGAACAGCAGCAAACTCACGGTGCCGGGCAATAAAAGTACCTTCAAGCAATTCGTTGTTTATATCTATCAGCAAAGCATCGGAAAAGGCAGCTGCAACACTAACATCAGCAGCATCCAGGATTGACACCTGCTTTTCAATTTTTTCAGGCATGAGTACGTCATCAGTATCTACTACAGAATAATACTTGCCTGATGCCATATTCAATGCTATATTATAAGGTGCACTACCTGTAAGATTTTGTTCATTTTTGACAAATTTGTATTTGCCAGTGTAGCTTTTCAACCATTCTTCAATCAGGGCAACACTGTTGTCAGTGGAACAGTCATCAACAATAATGAGCTCAAAATTTGGATAGGTCTGGTTACGAATGCTATTTAATGTATCAATTATAAATGCAGAATTGTTGTAACTGCAGGTTGTAACCGATACCAGAGGAAAGTCCTGCATAATGTTTGAAGATTTTTACTGCTGGGTTAAACCCACTATTTGAGAGTAAGATTCGATAATGCCATAAAATTAACCATGTGTTGCAAATAACAAAACAACTGAGACAACAAGAATCAGAATTTGTATCGAAAAAAATGAATTTTAAATCGGCAGGAATCGGCAAAAAATTTCTTCGCTTATATTATGGCGTCAGTTTTGTAATTCGTCTCGTGAATATTTTGTTGTTGTATGAATCATAGATTGTGAGGGAGTAAACTCCGTTTGGTAATTCACGGATGTTTACCTCGTTGGTATTGCTAACTTCTTTCACGAATTTGCCATCCAGGCAGCTGATCTGTGCGGTGACTTGTTTACACCATTGTATATAAATAGTGGATACAACAGGATTTGGAAAAATATTGATATCTGCTATTGAACAGTCAGTTATTTTCAGCGGTGCATAAGTATAGGAGCAACCAGAAGCATTGGTTACTGAAATACCATAGTCGCCGATTGTCTGGAATACATAAATGTTGTTGGTTGCACCCGGAATTGATTTCCCATTCAGTGTCCATTGGTAAGAGGCATAACTTGAAGCAACTGATAACTGATAATCATTCCGCAGAATGGACAGCCCATCTGGCAACGGGTCAACAGTTATTGCTTGAGTTGTCGATACGGTACCGCAGACGTTGGTTTCTGAATATGTTATTGTTTCTGTTCCTGCGGTAACACCAATCAAAGTCAGAGAACCACTGGCCTGCGCAAGGTTATTGCTTTCAGACCAAGTGCCTCCTGATATTGATGCAGAAAGTTCAATTGTATCGCCAATACACACATCAGAGGGGCCGGTGATTGATCCGGCAACGGGTAACGAAATAATCTCCACCTGTTTGCCCGTAGTTGCTGTTCCGCATTGATTGGATACGGAATAAGTTACGGTATCATATCCGGGAATCAGGCCGGTTACAACCCATCCGTTTAATGACGCATTGTTGTTGGTAATTCCAAGTGTTCCACCTGAAACTGAATTAGCGAGTGTTATTGTGTCTCCTACACACACAAATAGTGGACCGGAGAACACACCGGCAAAAGGTTGTGGGTAAATTACCAAACCATGTTTGGCAATATCTACACCGCATGTATTTGTTGATGTATAAGATATGGTATCAATGCCGGGAGCAATACCTTTTACAACACCATTTAAAACAGTGGCATTTGCGTTAGCACTTGCCCAGACACCACCCGCTGCAGAGTCAATAAGTGTAATTGTTTCGCCGACACACAATGAACCAGGGCCTGAAATAGAACCGGCATCCGGAGCCTGCCTAACTGTTACTATGTGGGTAGCTGTTGATGTTCCGCATGGATTGGTAAGCAAATATCTGATTGTATCTACTCCTGCCGAAACTCCGAAAACGTTTCCACCAGATACAGTAGCATGTCCATTAGATGCTGTCCATGTGCCACCCAGGAAGCTGTCTACCAAAGTTATCGTTTGGCCCATGCACAAAGATGACGCACCCCTAATTGTGCCTGCCCGTGGTATTGGCTCCACTGTTACGGGAACACTGGCTTTACAGGTTGTGGGCAATGCATAGGTAATTGTTGCTGATCCGCCGGCAATGCCGCTCATCAGCCCGGAAATTGAATCAATCCGTGCAACGGAAATGTCAGAGCTAGACCATCTGCCTCCTGCTGTAGAATTGTAAAGAGGTGAGAAACTACCTTCGCAAATATGGGTAAATCCTAATATAGCGGGTGGAACAGGATTTACAGTTATTGGTTTCGTAATAACGCATCCAAGAGGAATTGTGTAAGAAACAGTACCGGTACCAGCTGACGAAGAAATAACCATAGCTGCGCCTCCTCCCAGGTTAAAAACAGATACCAGTGTGCTGCTGTATAATCCTAGCGGGTTTGCATCATGAACAATAATAGTATCTCCAAACGAGCACAAGTTTGTTAGGCCTGTAATTGGTGGAACGGAATTAACAGTAACTTGCCGGATTCTGACACAGCCCGTTGGTATAGTGTAAGTTACATAAGCCATGCCGCCGGATATGCCCGTTAGATTACCACTACTAACGTTTACCAGAGCGATAGATGAAGAGTCGCACCGCCATGAGCCGCCTGGAGTGATATCAGTTAATAAGGAAGTTGCCCCAACACAAACATTGCCGCTGCCGCCGATAGGTGCGGGAAGAGGATTGACGGTGAAAACAGTACTGACATCACAGCCGGCTCCGAGAGAATAGGTTATAGTACTGTTGCCGTTGTTCACGCCAAATACAATACCATTTGATGCGCCCACTACAGCCACTCCAGGTAAAGATGATGTCCAGCTGCCACCGGAAGTAGGGTGAGATAATGTATCTGACAGTCCCACACATATGCTGTGGTTGCCTGTTATAGGAGCAGGCAGTGTATTTACTGAGATGACTTTTGTAGTGGCACAACCGCCCGTTGAGTAGCTTACTGTTGCTATGCCAACTGCTACTCCAGTGGCCAGGCCAGAAACCGAACCAATCGTTAATACTGCAATATTACTGCTAGACCATGTCCCGCCTGGTGTCACATCTGCAAGTGTTGTGGACCCTCCGATACAAACAAATGAGCCCCCCGCAATTGACGCAGGAGGATTGTTGACTGTGACAGCAGCGGTTGTCTTGCAAGTGGTAGGTAAGGTGTATGTTATTAATTCGGTTCCTGCCGCAATGCCGGTAACCACTCCTCCGGATGAGCTAATGGATGCAATGCCGGTTCCTCCGCTGCTCCAGGTACCTCCGGTTGGTGTGCTGCCAAGTGTAGTGGTGCGTAAAATGCAAATTGGCACATTGCCCGTAAATGCAGATGGCAATGGATTCACTGTTATAGGTTTAGTAGTTGTGCAGCCGGCATAGGTATAAGATATTACAGCAACCCCGGCTGTTATGCCTGATACGGTACCAGAAACCGATCCTATAAGTGCTGTGCCTGGAGATCCCGAAGACCAGAACCCGCCGGAGGTTGGATCAGTAAGCAAAGTAGTGGATCCGACACAGACCCCACTGCTTCCGGCAATGGGTGTCAGCACCGGATTCACAGTAATAGTTTTAGTAATTGTACAGCCCGAACCCAGAGAATAGGTGATAGTTGCCGATCCCAGAGCCATGCCCGTAACAATGCCTGTAGATGAACCGACCTTCGCAACTGATGGATTACTACTCACCCAGGTTCCGCCTGTGATGGTATCTGAAAGCGCAATTGTAGTGCCAATACACACTGTAAAGGGTCCCGCAATTATTGATGGCAGCGCATTAACCGTAACATTTTTCGTTATTACTGAGGTGCAGCCCCATGCATCTGTAATGGAGAGTGTTACAGGGTGTGTGCCTGATGTAGTATAAGTGTAGGTAGGGTTGCTGACAGTGCTGGTATAACCCGGTGCAAGTGTCCAGAGCCAACGGGTGATGGGTGAGAAGTGGCTGGAAGAAGTATCATTAAAAGCCATTGCACTGTTCTGACATCCTGGATTAGGAGTTGTAGTAAACCCGGCATTAATGTTATCTACCTTTATGGTATCGTGACCTACACTGAAATTGGTGCAGCCAAAACTGTCCGTGAGAATCAGCTTTGGAACAAACGTACCAACAGTGCTGTACACATGTGTTGCTGATGTTGATAATGACGGTGTACTGGTTACACCATCGCTGAAATCCCATACAACACTTGCCACTGATGAAATTGTAGCTGCAAAATGGGTAGTTACCGGGTTGCAGCCGGAAATAGGAGCATATGTAAATGCACCTGAATAACCAAACAAGTTGACGTGCCTTATGGCAGTATCACTGCAGTTAAACGAATTGATAGCCTGTAACTTCACTGTATAAAAACCCGGTGTTATGTATACGGCACTTGGAGAATCAATAATAGAAGATGTACCATCGCCAAACGTCCAGAAGTAATGCGTAGCACCGGTGCTATGGTTTGTAAAATTCACTGTAAATGGAGAACAAACAGAAAATGAATCATCCATTGTAAACGCCGGGAATGGTAGTGGTTTTACATGGATATAATTTGTTTTTGTAAGCGTATCTCGGCATCCACCAACATCTGTAACTATCAGCTTTACCGTAAAGTCACCTGCTGAATGATAGAAATGTGTCGGACTGGTTACAGACGACGTATCTCCATCTCCAAACAACCAGAGCGATGTAAACGTACCCGTAGTAGTATTGACAAACCGGATGCCTCTGTTCATACATATGGTTGTAACCGTTGAATTAAATGCAGCAGATGGTTTACGGACAACCACATGAGTGTCGCTGATCAGAGAATCTTTACACCCTGAATTGTCAGTAATTATTTCCTTAATGGTGTATGAGCCATTGAGATTATAGTTATGTAAAGTAACTGGAGTTGATGTAGAAGTTGTTGTCCCATCACCCCATTTCCAGAAATAATTTGAAAAAGTGGCTCCGGGAATATCGGTTGAGCGGTCAGTAAATGTGACCGATAAAGGCGCGCAGCCTGAAGGCGGGCTGACGGTGAAACTGTCAAGGGGGCTCGGAACGACAACAGTTCTGCTAATGGTATCCATGCAACCATGATTGTCGGTTAGTACTAATGCCATTGTGTGGGTTCCCCCGGTACTGAATGAGTGGTATATAGTATCCGTGGGATACGTAGTAAAAAGGGAATCTGTTAAAATGCCATCAGCATACCATCGGTATTTTGTGACGTACGATGTGTCTCGATAGGTTTGGTTAAAGACAGTATCGGCAAATGTATCGAGTGTTCCCCTGCAAATGGTCGGATGAAATGTTGTGAATGAGTTATTTAGATGATTAAGATTTACAATAAAGCGGCCGGTATCTCTGCATCCGCTTGCGAAATTAAAAGTGGTAAGTGTTACAGAATAGGTTGAGACAGCCGGATAGGTATGAACCGGATTGGACGCCGTACTAGTAAACCCGTCCCCAAAGGACCAAAGATGGGTATCATCCCCCAGAGAGTAGTCGCTGAATGAAACCACATTTCTGGGAATACATGCGTATGCAATGTGGGCTACAGCGCCCGGCGAATCAACGGTATCATGCAATGCATAATGAAAACTCTGGCAGCCATTGTACACAGTTTTCAGGTCAACCTGAAATATGCCGGGTACCGTATAGGAATGAACCGGTGAGGCTGATGTATCAGGATTGCCATCGCCAAAATCCCATTTATAATGATCGAACGGGCCGGTACCGCTGGCCGTAAAATAGAAAGGTTGCCCCGCACAGGCTCGTGATGGGTGAAATGTAAATGATGGTGTTGGTGGCGGAGACCCGGCTTTAGCCAGTTGCGGATTGGCCGTTGCCGTACAGCCATTGGATGAAACAATACTGAGGTTAATATTATATACTCCTCCTACTACAGAGAAAGTATGCACAGGGGCTGCGGCACTTGATATCGGCGAACCATCACCGAAATTCCATGAATAACTACTGATACTGTAGGGATAGGGCATATCAACAACGTATGGGTAAGGCATGAATCCGCTTCTGTACCATGGTGGGCCGAGGAACGGATCCCAAACTGCACTCAACGCTACAGCCTCTAGTGTATCACGCACTGGTATGCAGCCTTCGTGCGGGCCTCCGCCTATTATTACTTTCAGATAATTCACCGTATCGCGCTGTCCCACCGTGTCTTTACAGCCATGTGTATCTGTAATAACCATGGTAACTGAATCGATAAATCCGTAAACGGCGCCATCATGAGAAACTGCCGGAAAAAGATGGCTTAACGTAACTCCGCTGCCAAGCGATCCGAAAACGAGAGAGTACCATGAAACAGAACAGCCGGGAGGAACAGACCCATGGAAAGTAAGGGTTTGTGGCGGTGCACATGGGCGCAACGGAGTAATATTAAAACTCCCGGATGGTTTTGTAATTGTGATGTTATGTAAAACTGTATCAAAACAAGTTCCGTCGTATACTACCAGCTGAACGGGATAGGTGCCAACCGTTGTGTACGTATGAACAGGTATCTCATCGGTTGATGTGCTGCCATCTCCAAAATCCCAGTTGCTGGATATATGAGTAGAGCTGGTGTTGGTAAATGTTGTAGGCGCAAACGGACAGGAAATTGAAGGGTAGGTAAACGATGCTGCAAGATCTCCAACCGTTATCATGCCAGGAAATACGGCACTGTCGATACAGCCGTTACCATCGGTTACCTTCAGGCTCACATCGAAATTGCCTGATGTAGTGTAGTTGTGCGTGGGGTTAGAAAGGCCCGAAGTGCCCCCGTCACCAAACCGCCAGAAACTAGTCAATGGGGGTGCACCTACTGTAGAATTTGAAAAAGCAACACCTGCTACAGGGTGGCAATACATGGTACTTGCCGGCGTAAAACCAACCGATGGCGGTATGCTGACATGTATGTATGGCAGCCGGCTCCGGGAATTAATACAACCTTTACTGTTCGTTACAAACAATGTTACGTTAAGGTTGCCCGGGGTGGCATATGTATGCGTTGGTGAGGGAGCAGTACTGGTATATCCATCACCAAAATTCCAGTTGTAAGTCATTCCGCCCCAGGCTCCTGAGGTACTTGTACTGGTAAATACAACAGATCCGCCCGGACAAATGGTGGTATCATTTGCATAAAAATTGACGGTGGGTAAACCATAAACTTTGATGGTCATGGTCTTGGTACTGCTTGCAGATCCATTGTGGGCAATAAGGGTAACTGTGTATGTGCCAGCAGTAAGGTAAGCGCCAGATACATCAGTAAGGGTCGACAAAGTACCATTTCCCAGATCCCAGTCATAGCTGGTTGCTCCGGTTGATGTGTTGGTGAAGTGTACTACCATTGGCGCGCAACCTGCTGTGTCATCAGCAGTGAAGTTTGCCGTTACCTGGGCAGAAGCGAACAAAGGCACAAAAAACAGTACAGTAAATAGTAAAAATTTAACTGCAGATCTGATCATAGGTTAATTTTTTGCCGTAAACAGAAGGCACGAAAAACTAAATTTAGTGAAATTATGTGAATTAAATCACATGGGGTAATAGCTGTTGTGTATTTAATTGAATGATTGTTAATTGTGAGTGAACTTGGGAGGTTTCTATTGTTGGCATATTGAATATATGTATGTAATCAAAGCGTCAACTGACTATAACCGGCTTTACTGACGCTTTTTTGTATTCGTGCAACGCCCTTATAATTCTGGCCGGATTTTTCCATTCAAAAATATCAACAATCCAAAGTGTTATGCGTAATAGAAAGTTCGCATGTGTAAGGCTTTGTGCAAGATTTGAAATGCTTTTATTTCTCTCGTTAATGGATAACTGGTATTCATTACCCTTTTTTCTGTGCAGTTCTTCTGCGAAAACCCAGGCTCCATCTCGTGCAATGCCAATACTGAATTGAATAATAATTGAGTTGTAATTCGTGGCATGCAGGCCCATCAAAGACAATAAAGGCGAAATACGATTGAGCTCATTGATAACCTGATAGGTCAGTGACGAAATAATATTATTGATACGATCAAAATCGTTGTGAAGGTTTTCAAGCGGTTTGCCTGCCATTGTTTCGGAGGCGGCAATGCCCAGGTCTAGGTTGATATGGACATTCATACCCAGCAGTAAATGCTGCAATACAAGCGGCTGACGCCGGGCTTCAGTGTCAAACGCTGTTTTCCACGGTCCGGATACCGGCTGTTTGTTTTTCCATTGGTCATATGCTTCCAGATAGCGGTTGGCGAAGTTGACATCCAGTTGTTCCATTCTGGGGCCGTCATCAAACCTGCCTTTTTCAATTCCTTCTTTTACACTCGCAGTTACTTTATAATACAAAGCAGCGAAATAGCCTGCGCGGCTTTTATTACCAATGCTGTCGCTGATGATCTGCTCCAGCCTGGCCAGCACTTCATCAATAGTTTTTGCTTTCACGATTTGGGATTTTGCTCTAAATTAACAAAAAGCGACTGCGAATCACATACCGTTTTCAGGTTTCTTTATATATGCAAGTGAACTGATTGCAACTACTGCCAATGCTCCAATTACATTCAGCCAGAGGAAGGAAACAATATCCAGCCAATAAATTAAGACAACCAACGCCTCCGCAATAATGGATGCTGTAAAAACAAGGTTGCCTTTTGCTTTTTGCAAATAGAAAGCGGTTAGGAAAATTCCGAGTATAGTGCCGTAAAAAAGAGAGCCCAGTATGTTTACAGCCTCGATCAGTGAACCAAGTTTTGCAGCAAACATGGCAACACAAATACAAAAGACACCCCAGGCCAGTGTGTGGAGCCTGCCAAACTTTATTTGTTCTTTAGGTGATAGTTTTTTTCGTCCGGTCATCTGTACATCCATTAATGACGATGCAGTGAGCGAATTGAGTGCTGCAGATATAGAGCCCCATGACGCAAGAATGATGATGGCAAACAGCAGTCCAACAATTCCTTTGGGCAGCGAGTTTTTTACAAAATACAGGAAAATATAGTTGGTGTCATTTTTGTCGGGGCTGTAGTGCCTGACAGCTATACTGTGGGCAATACTGTCTCGAAGCATCTGAATTTCGTGCTGTGATTGTTTGAATAAAAGTAATTCAGCATTCAGTTTCTGTTCAGGGTCTTCCTTTCGCAGCTTTGAAATAGCCAGAGCGTGCTGTTGGTATTGCTGCTGTTTCAATGAGTATTCGTATTCTAAAACAGCAACCTTTTCTGGCTCATGTTGTCTGAGGGAATTGTAAGCCGCAGTGTTAAAGTTCAATGGTGCAGCAGTAAAACTGTAAAAGACAAAGACCAGCGCCCCTATAAGCAAAATCATAAACTGCATCGGAATCTTGATCAGTCCATTCAGTAGCAGTCCGAGTTTGCTTTCTCTTGTGTCCTTTCCGGTTATGTATCTGCCCACCTGACTCTGGTCTGTTCCGAAATAAGAAAGCGCCAGAAAAAATCCTCCTATTAAACCACTCCAGATATTGTATTTATCCTTCCAGTCAAATTGGGTGGTGATAACATTAAGTTTACCGCTCTTACCTGCTAGGTAAAGTGCATCTCCCAACCCAACGCCTGCGGGCATACGGTGAACTACCAGATAGCCGGCTAATGCCATGGAAGACAAGATGATTATAAACTGGAGTTTTTGTGTGTGAGCCACAGCTTTGGCGCCGCCCGCATATGTATATATTATCAGCAGTCCTCCCATCAGTATGTTAGTGATGTAAATATTCCACCCCAGCATGGACGACAGTATAATGGCAGGTGCATATATGCTGATACCTGTAGAAAGGCCCCGCGACAAAAGAAACAGAAAAGATGTAAGCAACCTGGTTTTCCTGTCAAACCGCTCCTCAAGATACTGGTAGGCAGTATATACATTAAGCCTACGAAAAATAGGTATAAAGGTGATACAGATAACAACCATTGCAAGCGGTAAGCCAAAGTAATACTGCACAAAGCGCATACCGTCTGTAAAAGCCTGCCCTGGTGCCGACAGAAAAGTGATAGCACTGGCCTGGGTAGCCATAATACCCAGCAGCACTACATACCAGGGCATCTGCTTATCGGCCAGAATGTACGACTGTGCGCCGCTCGCATGGTCACGGCCCTTATGCAGGCCGTAGGTGATCATAGATGTGAGCGCAACCAGCAGTACTATCCAGTCGGGCGTACTCATCTATAATATTGAGTAAAAAGGAAGTACAAAACAATCTGTAGCGCCAATGCAATAACTACAGCACTATACCAGCTTCGCCAGTTGTGATCTTTTGGTTTGTTCATGTTTTTTGAAAAAATCCAGCTTTTGCAAACCAAATATAAAGCAACCGACTTATTTAACAATTATAACGAAATAGAGCCGCATCATAGCCTAAACAATACAGCGGCAATAATCCGGTCTTCTGTCTTAACCAGGTCTGGTGCCCACCCGCCGGGTAGTGGGGTATAGGTGTAGCCACTGGGGGAGGTAACGCCTCCGTGCCCTGCAAAGTAATTATTGTCTGCTTCCCTGTGCACATACTCCAGCCTGAATTCTATACTCTGGTTGGGCATCCAGCTGATGTTTGTTGAGGCATCCCAGCCTGTAAACTGATCTCCCGGATTGGCACTATAAGGGTGTGTGCCTGCTGTTTGAGTAGGGTTGGAGGGGTTGGGCAGTGGACTGGCATCACCGGTGGGGTAGAGTACCAGATAGCGGCCCGGGTTGGTCATCCAGCCTCCGCCCATACACCATGCCCATTTGTTTTTACCAAACCAGATGCGGTTGTAGAACATGGCACTCAGAAAATATTGGGCGGGTCCTTGTGAAGCAGAACCGTTGCTGAAACCGTTGACACCTCCTCCTTTTTCAAAGCCAAAGTCACCTGTCAGTGAGAATGCCATTCTTGATATCCCCCGTGACTTCGGACGGTTATAGTATCGGTACAGGAGGCTGTTGTCTGAGTGGAACCTGTGCCTGCCTGTATAGCCAGGGGCGTCTGTGCCATAGTAATCGTTAGTAAGCAGTTTTAAGTTTGAATTAGGTATCCAGGTGATATTACCACCAAAGCCGGGCATAGCATTAAACATACCATAGCTCTGCCAGCCATTGATGATCCATGGTTCTATTTTCAGGTGTTTTCCGGGGAAAATTTGTACGCGTATTCCGTTAAAAAACCAAGGGGTGTTGTCGGAGGTAAATGACGCCTGATATTCCCAGTTTTCAACCTGGTAATAGGAATTAAGCCCCAGATAGGACATGAACATTCCGGCGTCTACTTTGATGCCATGCAGTACATCGAAATGATATCCTGCGTATGCTTCACTGATATATCTATACACATCAGCAAGGTTGTATTGACCTCTGTACGAACTCAGATCATTGCGGGGAACTATTGTAGACCTGGTACCAAACTGAGTCATAATTCGTCCGTGGGCATTGCCGTAAACAAAATCACCGCCTATGGATGCAACAGAGACCTCCATCTCATCGTTGCGTGCCAGAGCCGTTGACCCCACCACGGTATGATCTATTGGATCGTTGAAAGAATGAGTACAGTTGGCATCTAAAAGTATATTCCAACTGACATACTTACCAGCCAGCACTGCTGAATCGCGCCTGTCGTTGCCATTGTACCAGGATTGATCCATGCCTTCGAATGGTATCTGTGATTTTATTTTCCTGACTTTGCGCGGCTTTTTGTCATTGATTTCTATATTGTCATCAATAGTTTGTGCTACTGACTGTTGTGCAAGTAATGTTGCAAGCGCTGCTACTAAAGTTATCTTTATCATTGCTGGTATTTATTGAAATAGTGTGTTTCAATTCTTGTTATAGTCAACTCTGTTTTGCCGTTATTATGCAGATTGAAGATAGTTCTGAGGTGCTGTAATTGAAGTAAACTACAACCATGACAACACTCCTGCATTATTTACGGCTTGCTGTGCAAAGGTAGCTCTTCTGAAATTAGGTAAACATAAAAGTCCGGGTAGTGGGAGTGAAGATTTTTGAAGAAACCTGAAAGATTGTTTTATCGATAGTTAATTATAGCAATACAGCAATCTCACGAAATAGGTATTCCTATGGCGTGTAGTCCGATTCTGCGGGGAATTTGTCTTCCTTTTCAATTCGGCCGCATCCTGCATAGCGGCGGCTCCAGTACTTATCGTTCAGGCTGCTGATGACCACACCATGTGAGCGCGAAGAATGAACAAAGAAGCCATTGGCAAGGTATATACCAACATGAGATACCCGAATGCGGTGCATTCTGAAAAAAATCAGGTCGCCTTCTGTAGCTGTTTCAACATCTTTTATGCGCACGCAGCTTCTGTGCTGTTCGCGTGATGTTCTTTGTATCTCCTGCCCATAAACATCGTTATACAGCCTTTTAGAGAAAGCTGAGCAGTCTATCCCCGACATGTCATTGCCGCCCCATTTGTAGCGCGTACCATACCACTTGTCTATAAATCTGTAAAGTGGAAGATTGGCAATTTCATTGGGTTCTACACTAATCACTTCTGCATATTTCACAGCCACCGGATCCATTACCTCCTCTGTCATTGCCAGAGTTTCTTCAAGGGTAGGAGGGCCAACAGGGGCATTTTCTGCAGGAGTGGAGGCTTTCACCGTAATTGAAGGTGTTGTGCGTGAATTTGGTATCTGCACAACAGGTTCTGTTTCCGTGCTGGCAGCTTTAGTATCGTTTTCAGCACCGGCAGTAAGGACAGCTTCATCAAAAAGGGAGACTACCTGTGCCGGCCGATTTGTATACAACAGATTGCCTGAGGCTATTGTCTGTGCATCATTTAATATCATCAGCGGCTCAGTGCTCTGGAACAGCCCGGTAAAAATACCATTGATGAACTGTGGAGGATTGAATGCTGACTCTGTTTCTGTTTTTTGACCAAACGCAGTTGTCCTTCCTGTTACCAGGAAAAGACAAATAGCATTTAGTAAAAACAGTTTTACCCTCATAGGAAAAAGATGAGCCTATAAAAGTAAAACAGTTTGGCAGATAAGGAAAGAGAATCTTGTTATTAATTGCCGATTGGGCTTAAAAATAAATATGTATTAAATGAATGTATTAGGAGGCAGTTTTATTTATTTTAAAATTATGCTATGTGGCGAAGCAAAGCAATTAAACAACTATTTTAATTGCTATCCAACCTTCTTGACCTTAACAGCCGTAAGCCCGCGGGGGCTCTTTTCTACCTCAAATGTTACTTTGTCCTTCTCCTTAATAGCCTCAGACAAGTTATTTACGTGCACGAATACATTTTGTTGGCTTTCAGAATCGCCTATGAATCCATACCCTTTTGAATCATTAAAGAATATAACAACACCTCGTCTCACCGCATCTTCAGGCTCTCTGTCTTCGTGCCGTGCAACGCCTATCTGAATGTCTTCCAAATTTACTTCCTTCCGCTTAGACGGGTCTGGTGGCTCGTTTGTCAGGTTTCCGTTTTCATCAAGGTAAGCCATCATTTCATCAAGGCTCTTGCCTTTACTGCTGTTAGCTTTGCGCTCTTCTTTTTTTCCTCCTTATCCTGCCTTTTCTTTGCTTTTCTTTTTTCCATTTCTTTCTTGCCCATCGTTTCCTGTGACCTACCCATATTGTACCTTGTTTTTTTTTGTTGAAAAGTAAAGGTCGTTATTTAAAGTGATATTAAAAATTAAATTAAATGACAGTATCAAAATGGTGATATTTCCCGGTCGTTGGCATCACTTCGCCATCATTCTACCTGACTATTTTACCCCATTTTCACTTACCTTTGCGCCTCTTAAACAGGTTCTTTAGAAATTAAATATGATAAGCCGCAGAAATATCCGGGTTAAGGTAATGCAGACGCTGTACACACTGTCATCCTCTGAGCAGCTAGATGCAAGCAAACCTGAAATACCAGACCGGATACTGAATGAAAAACTGGAGCATGTTCTGGATATTTTCACGGTCGCTGTTTTGTATTCCATCAAAATCGCCCAATATGCATCGACCGATGCTCAAAACCGGTCTTTTAAGTATCTCAGAAGCGATGAAGATCTCAATGTAAATACCTCAATTGCTGATAATACTTTTGTGAGAAAGATAGCAACGAATGCTTCTTTTATTGAAAAAGTAAAGGCAGCTAAACTGGATAGGTTTCTTGATGAGGAATGGGTTAAGAAAATATATCAGCAGCTGATTAAAACAGAGCAATATTTAAAGTACATAGGCAATAATGCACCCAGCCCTGCTGAACAAAAAGATATCATTAGGTTTATCTGGGAAAAACAGATTCTTGAAAACGAGGGATTGGTTAGTTATTTTAATGATGAACTGCCCGGTTGGGAAGACGATGCCGAACTGATAGGTATGCTGATGCAGAATTTTTTCAATGGTAGTGCAAAGGTCAATTTTATGGACCTACTGTCGGGTGAGAAAAGAGCATATGCACACGAACTGCTGCATGCCGTGCTGGACAAAAAAGATTACTGTATGGAGCTCATTGAACCCAAGCTTAAGAACTGGGATAAAGACAGGGTGGCTCTTATAGATCTTTTGCTGCTGAGAATGGGTGTATGCGAACTGCTGTATTTTCCAACTATTCCAACCAAAGTATCTATCAACGAATACATAGATATTGCCAAACAATATAGTACACCTCAAAGCGGCCAGTTCGTGAACGGTGTGCTGGACAATATTCTTAAAGACCTTCTGAAGGAAAACAAAATAAAAAAAACGGACAGACAAAATAACTGATCAGATATGAAACGGATACTGATTTATTCAATGTCGCTGCTGGTGTTTACGGCATGTGGCAGCAGTACAAACAACGAAGGGAACAAAGGCGGGCTCCCTGCGAATCTGGTAAACAATCCTAATTCTGCCAACGGGCTGGATACAGTAGCCGCAGCCAGAAAGCCTACCATGGATTTTAAGGATACCGTTCATAATTTTGGTGCAATGCATAAAGATGAAGTGGGGCAGTATGAATTTGAATTTACCAATAACGGAAAAACTCCGCTTATTATAACCTCGGCAGCAGGTTCCTGCGGCTGTACTGTGGCTGACTACCCACACGATGCTTTGCAGCCCGGGAACAGTGCCGTGATAAAAGTTTCATTTAACTCAAAAGGTAAAGCAGGGCATCAGGAGAAGACGGTTACAATCCATGCAAATACCCTGCGCAGCACGCATATGCTGTTTATCAAAGCCGATCTTGATAAGGAGTAGATGCAGCAGATTTTCGTTTAACAGATTAATTAACCAAACACACAAATAAATAAAATGCAGTTCAATCAGTTATTGTTACAGGCCGGTGCGCCGGCAGGTGGTGGATTAACCCCTATCTTTCTGATGGTGGGAATGTTTATAGTTATGTACTTTTTCATGATCCGCCCGCAGGCAAAAAGAGCTAAAGAACAGAAAAAATTTGCTGACAGCATGAATGTGGGTGAGCAGATAGTTACTACCGCTGGTATTCATGGCCGTATTAACAAGGCCAATGAAGATGGTACATTGCAACTGGAAATCAGCCGTGGTACCTTTATGACTGTCGACAGGTCGGCGGTGTCTATGGAGATGACCACAGCATACCGCAAGAAAACCGATGCGGCAGCTGGTATCACTACCACTGCAGTGAAATAATTTATTGCTGCAATGCTTAAAATAGGAATTACCGGAGGCATTGGGTCTGGGAAATCAATGGTATGCCAGGTGTTTCAATCACTTGGCATACCTGTATTTAATGCCGACGAAGCCGCCAGGTTTCTGATGGAGCACGACGATGTGTTAGTGAATAATATCCGCTCGTTACTGGGAAATGAGGTGTATGTTAATGGCAGGTTAGACAGGGAGCGGGTTGCAGAAATGGTATTTGCCGATCCGGCATTGCTGGGTCAGCTGAATCAATTGGTACATCCTGCGACCGTAAAGTATGCCAATGAATGGATGGAAAAACAACATGCACCTTATTTGATTAAAGAAGCCGCTATTTTTTTCGAAAGTGGTAATTATACTGAGATGCAGGCTATGGTGGGTGTTTATGCACCCAGAGAACTGAGGTTAACCAGAGCAATGAACAGGGGCAATATTACAGAAGAGAAAGTGCTGTCCATCATGAACAACCAGATGGATGAGAATGAAAAAATGGCAAAATGCGATTACATTATTACCAACGATGACAAAACCGCAGTTCTGCCACAAGTGTTACAGTTGCACCAGGCACTACTTCACCGCAGCGGTATCAACTGAACCAGTGCGGCTGAGGAGATTACCCAGGCTGATGAAAAATCCGAATACCATGATTATTACTCCCAGCCATAAGACATTTATATAAGGGAACACAAGCGCTTTCAGCACAATCAGGTCGTCTTTCGGGTCAGTCTGTTTCAGCATTATTTCTGCAGTTGCAGAATCGTTTGTAATCACATTCAGGTTGGCAAACCTCGCAAACAGACCCATCTGTTGAACCGTATCTTCTACAAAGGCCAGATATTTTTTGTCTTTAAGAATAAAGAGCGGATTAATATCCCGCACTACTCCCGAGGCATCGTATACTCTGAAACCTGCGCTCACTGCCATATCGTTTTCTCCCTGCTGGTACCTTTTATCGCTGGCATCTTTTACAAATCCGGTAAATACCATGTAGCCATTATTGAGGTATATAGTATCGCCAACTTTGGTTACGGTATGGCTTCTGTAACTGCTGGTGTCAGATTTGGTTTTATCTGAAGCACTGTTGATAAATGTAAAAATATCTCTGTTCCAATAGTGTTTTGTAGAGGGGTTTGCACTGAGCCCCTGCTGGCCCTTAGGGTTGATGAAAGCATCAGGATACAGCATAAAAGATTCCAGCACCTTGTGGCTCACTGAGTCTTTTCGTTCAAAAAGCACTTTGTAGTAAATTCTCCTGTCTTTACCGGCAACATCGCTATCGCCTGTGTAAGTTGCATAATAGTCGCCCATGGCTACAGGTATTCCGCGGAACATAGTTACATTCTCGCGGTTTTCTTTCATGTTCTCTTCCTGCGAATTTTTGCCGAAATCTATAGCTACACCAGTGGTGCTGAAAGAAATGGGGTGCTTGTTGTAAGACGAAAGGAGAATGCCCAGCAATACAGCTGCAAAACCGAGGTGCGATACAGATGCTCCGAGTTTTTTAAAACGCAGTTTCTGTATCACCATTCCGTAGTAAACGTTGGCAACTATGCCATAGCAGGCTGCAAAAAGCATGATGTCATATTGCCAGGTAGTAATGTTCTGTCCCCAGGCAATTGCTCCGGCCATAAGAAATGCAATCAACGCTGTTATGCCAAGCCTGGCGGCCAGCGACTTGCCTTCCGTATGTTTGAATTTCATGTAGAGCACTATAGCAGACAGGATACCTACAACAATGGCTACCCATACTTGAATATTGTTGTAATGCTGCATTACATCGGTAGGCGGGGCAAATTCCTTGCCGGTGATCCATTTGGCTAGTGGCGACCAAACCGGTATCGAAGTGGTTATTGTAATCTGTATTGCGGAAAGAAACAGAATAACAGACCCAATGAACATCCAGAACTCGCGAGAAAGTGTTTCTTCCTCAGTTTTGATTCTGGGCAGGCTTTTCCATCTTTTTACTAGAGCAGCTATACTCACCAACAGCAGAACGGCAATGACAATAAGCAGGTGATAGGTAAGTGCTTTCCCATCTCCTGTGAACGCATGCACTGATGTTTTACCCAGAATACCCGTCCTGGTCAGGAATGTAGAATACCAGATCAACAGGTGAGAGAGCAACAGCAATACAACGGTCATTGTAAAGGCCCTGCCTGTACTGCGGTATACGAGCAGCGTATGCAGGCCGGCAATAAGTGTGAGCCACGGTACGAGTGATGCATTTTCCACGGGGTCCCACGCCCAGTAGCCACCAAAATTCAACGATTCGTATGCCCAGGCCCCCCCCATCATGATGCCTGTGCCCAACACCGCTCCGTTAAAAATAGTCCAGGCAAGTGTGGGCTTTACAAACAGTGTATAGTCCTTTTTCCAGAGTACGGCTATACAGTAAGCAAACGGTATGAGTGTGGAAGCAAATCCGAGGAACAAAACCGGAGGATGGATTACCATCCAGTAATTCTGGAGCAATACGTTCAGCCCGTTCCCGTCTTTTACAAATTCCAGATAGTTGGGCATTGAAAAGATAGGAGCGCCCTGCATACTATCGCGCAGCAGCATAAATGGAGTGCTACCTATTTTTACATCATCGCCGAAGTAGAAGCCTAGAATCATGGTGCCCAGAAACACCTGAACCATAGAAATAATGGCCATGGTACGTGTTTCCAGTACTCCGGCCGTTCGCATCACGATTAGCCCAAGAATACAATGCCAGAAAGTCCAGAGCATAAAGCTGCCTTCCTGTCCTTCCCAGAAACAGGAGAGCAGGTACTTGCCCGGCAGCGACAGTGAGGAATGCTCCCAGGCATAGTGGTATTCAAAAAGATGGTTGGTAATAATGTAGAAGAGGGTAGTGAATATGGCAATGATAGCAGCCGTGTGAATAATGAAACTACCACGGGCCAGTAGCTGCCATTTGCTGCTGTTGGAAAGGTCTGTTTCTGTTCTTACAGCATTGAAATAACTGAATGTGCTGAACAGAGAAGCGACAAAAGAAGTAATAACAAAAAAATGGCCCAGTTGCCCGGGCCCCAAATGCTCTCCTACGAACTGTATATCCATTTTCAGTCTGTGCTGTATTTATTATATCATTAATTAATTAGTACCGGACTGCCCTGTTAACTTTTGTTTCCCTCGGCTATCTGATCTTTTTTGTATTTGGAAGGGCATTTCATCTGTATTCTTGAACAATGAAAAGTGCCGCCTTCCTCGTATCCCATCATTACTATCTGTTCAGATTTTTCAATGTCTCTCGGTTTTTCACCGTTAAAGATAACTTTGTGTGACTCGCCGGCTTTGTCGGTTGCAAAGAAGGTAAAATGATTGGGGTCAATTTTAGGATCATAAGTCATTTCCTTATCCTTTTGCAGATGCCCAATCACGTAGTAGGTTTTTCCGGGCTTGCGGGATGCTGAAGAAAAAGTTTCGTAGGTGCTGAAATCACTAAATATGGTAACAATTACCGCAATTGCAGCAACAACTAAAATCAATAAAACAATATGTATTTTTTTCATGCTTCTGCGTATTCTGTACTGCTACCTGAGAAGCAAAGTTAAGGTAAATTAATTGAAGAAAGTCCAGAGGTCAGGCGGGCAACGGACAACAAAAAAGCCCCGGGAATAAACTTCCGGGGCTGTATGAATATGTTAATTGATTTTAGTTTTTACCCTGCTGTTGGCGGTATGTGTCGTAACCTTTGTCTGTATAGCTGGTATACACCACACAATAATGCCCTAAAAACGCTAATGCCCATGCAGCGGTTGTCCACGCCGGCCAGGGGTAAGCCCAATGCCCGTCGTGTTTGTCATACATCATCCATGTAAGTGCAGTAACAATAGCAAAAATTACAAAATGCAGTACAAGCATTGATTTCTGTTTACCTGTTGATTTTATTTTCTGAGGCATTTATCCTTATTTTTTGAAGTTAGGCAAAGATAATGTGAAGCTTTTGTATTTACAAACAATAATGCAGCAGAATGTCATGAGAGTTGGGCAGGCTTTTCTTTTGGCCGTATTAAATACTGTTCTGAACACACAATTCACACCTGTGGATTTCAGTTTTAGGGTGAACCTTGTATTAGTGTTATATTTACCGTGGTTTTTTATTGTTTAACCTGATGATGTTTATTGACTCAGGTATTTTATCATTAATAATCTCACGGTGAGGTTATAAAAAAGAACTTATGCAACAGCACAATTTTGACCTGAAGCAGTTATTTGGTGTATTACCCCTGATATTGCTGTTCGTGTTTTGCCTTCCTTTACCCAGGACTCAGGCTCAATACGATGATGCCTATATTTCTTACAACGATTTCTATGAAAATCTGGCCCCTTACGGCCAATGGATAGATGATCCGAAATATGGATATGTATGGTCGCCTGAGGAAGATGAGAATTTCAGGCCATATTACTCTAACGGGCACTGGGCTATGACCGACTATGGCAACACGTGGGTTTCGGATTATGCCTGGGGCTGGGCATGCTTTCATTACGGCCGTTGGACATACGACCCTTACTATGGCTGGCTTTGGATTCCCGGGTCAAACTGGGGGCCGGCCTGGGTGGGCTGGCGTTATGGCGAAGGTTACTATGGCTGGGCTCCACTTGGTCCGGGATATGAGTTTGGGCCTAATGCAGGTGATTATATTTGCCCCAACGACTGGTGGGTGTTCATTCCACCGCAATACGTTTATACAGGCAACTACTACCGTTACTGGTATGGCCCCCATGGCAACTCGCATATCATTAAGAATACAATATTTGTAAATAATAATTATGTAAGTAAAAATGTTACATATGTATCCGGTCCTCGTAAGAAAGAGGTAGAAGATATTACACATCAGCCTGTACAGGTATATAAGATAAGAAACTCAAACAATCTGAATACCAGAGTTCACCATTCAGAAATCAAGATGTACCGGCCGGCAGAAATCAGGCCAACCTCTGGTATTTATGGCCAGCGGCCTGTTCCGCCCAATGTGGTTGCAGCACCACAGCCACTGCGCCAGCCACAGCCGGTAAATACAGGGCAGTCAACTCCTCCTCAGTTCAGAAACAGGTTGCCCAATACGCACGTTGTTACGCCGGGCACAGACTTCAATCAGACTGCCGAACCTAACAAGCGTCCTGTAAGGAATGATAACAACCCCTACGAATGGGATGTGAATCGCCCGGTGCCACAGCAGCGGCATAATATTGCGCCTCAGCCGGCTCCGCAGCCTGTGCCGCAATACCAGAGAAATGAACCCCAGCGCCAGGCTCCACAGCCCCGCCAGGCTCCCGCTCCACAGCAAAGGCCAGCACCGGCACCGGCACCAACACCACAGCCCCGCCAGGCTCCAGCTCCTCAGCGGGAAGGTGGTCGGAGATAAATATTGTATTTTCAGTTTTATATAGGGGCGATGGTTATTTCATCGCTCCTTTTTTTTAATCAGGGCACAACTTCAATGGCTTTTTTAGCCTACGCACTAACATTATTCCTGCTTATTGCACCTTAATTGTAAGAAAACTTACCCTGGCCCTATCTACCGTTTTAGTTACCCCAATAAATTGTAAATTGCACCCTATGAAGCATGTCTATCTTACATTTTTCGCTTTTATAATATCATTTACTTCATTCGCAGTAATTGGCCCTATTACAGGTGCGAGCAGTGTTTGTGCCGGAGGTACTGCTCCGCTCAGCGATACTACGGCTGGCGGAACATGGTCGAGTAGTAACCCGGCAATTGGATCAATTAGCACTACCGGTGTGGTAACAGGCATATCTGGTGGTTCAATAAATATTACTTACACCAGAGGTGCAGGGTTTGTCACTATGCCATTCACCGTCAATCCTTTACCACTTTCTTATCCTTTATTTTTTGGTGGCAGCGGTAGTATTTGCGTTGGCGGCCCAGGGTCTGTTTTGTACCTGGGTGGGTCTCAGCCTGGTTTTATGTATCAGCTTTATCTTGGTGGAACTGCGGTTGGTTCACCGCTTATGGGTACCGGTTCTGCTATTAGTTTCGGGCCTCAGACAATCGCCGGGCCTTACGCTGCAATAGCGATTGATCCTGTTACTGGTTGTGTGCGGACACTTGGCCCGGCAACATTAACTGTTGTGCCAGCACCGGCCTCTATTGTTGGTCCCAGTAGTGTTTGCCTGGGTTCGTCAATTACATTAACAGATGCTACACCGGGCGGTACCTGGAGTAGCAGTAATCCATCAGTGGCAGCAATTGGTACTTCAGGTGTGGTTACAAGTGTATCTGTGGGTACAACTACCATCAGTTATACAATGCCTACGGGTTGCTATGTTACTATGAGCCTTCCCGTAATTAATCTGGTGTCACCTATTACGGGTTCAGGTTCTACATGCGTATCGTCTACTACAACCTTTATCGATGCAACCCCCGGTGGCACTTGGGCCAGCAGCAACATAGCGATTGCTGTTGTAGGTTCTACAGGCGTTGTTAGGGGTGTTGCAGCAGGTACTGCAACAATCTCCTATACAGTAGGTGGCAGCTGCGGATATGTAACCAAGCTGGTTACAGTTGCTGTTTCTCCAGCGGCTATAACGGGTATTACAAGCATATGCGCAGGTGCTGTTTCTACATTACACGATGCCACTACCGGAGGTGTGTGGAGCAGCGGTAATCCAACTGTCGCAACTGTTGGTTCCTCGAGTGGAGTTGTTTCCGGGGTTTCCGGTGGAACAGCTCCAGTAAGTTACACAGTCGGGGGGTGCAGTGCCACCACCACAATGGCCGTTGACCCTACGCCGCTTATAACCGGGGCAAGTGGCGTTTGTGTGTTCGATACTATCATCTTAAATACAAGTATTCCGGGCTCATGGACCAGCAGCAACCCCGCTATTGCAGATATTACTTCTGCCGGTGCCGTATCGGGCCATATACCCGGCACAGCTACCATTACCTGCAATTCATTTTCTACAGGTTGTGTTTCTACGCATCCGGTTGTAGTTACCTCGTCCTGTTCGGGCACACCCGCAGGAGGTTCCAGCCATGCATCCAATGTTCTTATTTGTAGCGGCAAGGCAGATACATTGTACCTGGCCGGGGCATCAACAGCCTGTGGCATTGCGCACCAGTGGCAGTACTCTTTTGATAGTATTTCGTGGTATACAGTAGCTGGTGGCACGTTTGACACTGCAGTTGTTCATCCTCAGCAGGGTACTTACTACAGGTGCAAACTCACCTGCTACAGCGGAGGTGGTTTTTCGTATTCTTCAGTAACTCATGTGAATGTGTTTAACAGTATTTCCTCGCATTATATTACCAATACGCCAAGCTATACTTGTGATGGCCCGAATATTTTTATGGCTACCTGTGGAATTGGCACTGCAACCAAGTTAAAGACTTACTATGGAGATGGCACAAGCGACAGTGTTATACTACATTCTTCCTCTCCGGATTCTTCTGCCGGCAACAGCACTCTTCATGCATACAATTTGCCAGGTACATATACTGTTAAGCAGGTGCTATATGAGGGAACTAATGCACAGGATTCTCTGACAGATAGTTTTACATACAGTTACTGCCGTACTTTACCGGTTTACTACTATTTTGATGCCAACAACAATTGTATTCCCGACGATTATGCATACATGTACCACAATATCACGACCGAAGTTGATTCCAACGGTATTGCAATAGATACAGTAGTAACCAATTGGGGGTTTTATTACCGTGCTTTGGGAGGCAGTGGCACTGTATATGGGTTTAAGGTGATAGGATTTGACACAGGTTTGCATTTGAGCTGCCCAACAACCGGAATTGTTTATGATACAATCACTGCGTACGCAAATACCTATGCTGTAAAATATATTGGTTTTAATTGTGCCACCACCACAGCCTTTGACCTGGGTGTGGCATCAGCAGGCCTTTCATGCGGCAGGCATGTGGCAAACGGCTTTATTAATGTGAGGAACACTTACTGCACTCCTGTTACCACTGTTGTTACAATGACTTTCAGCCCCAAATATACTTTTGCCAGTTCGTATCCAGCACCTTTCTCAGTGGTTGGTAACACTGTGACCTGGCATATTGCTCCGCTTTCTGCCTACTCACTTCATGGAGGAACCTGGTGGCCAGATATAGCTTATACGCTGAATGTGCCAGGTCCATTCCTGACTGCAGGAGATACTGTTTACTCCAGTTATAAAATCACTCCGTATACCGGTGATGCCGATACTACTGATAATTTTGTGGAGAGGGTTGATACTATTTATACGTCATTTGATCCAAACCGTATCACTGTAAGCCCACGTGGATTTGTAATTCCATGCACGCCGCTGACTTATGCTATTGATTTTGAAAATACTGGTAATGCACCGGCCCGCAATATTGCAGTGATAGATACATTGCCAGACAGCGTTGATCCATCTGCAATCAAGCTTATTTCATCTACAGCACCTGTTACAGTTGCGGTAGTTAACTTTGGTGCGCATACGCTGGTTAAATTTGATTTTGCAGGAATCAACCTGCCAGACAGCTCACACCATAACGCCTGCGACGGACAGGTTGTGTTTAGTGTAAAAGCCAGGCAAGGCCTGACCGATGGTACCAATATCTTTAATCGAGCCAGTATTTACTTTGATGACAATCTGCCTGTACTGACCAACACTATAGGCAATACGATTGGTATGAGCCCTATAACAGGTCCATCTAACGTATGTAACACTTATCGCATTCAGCTCAATGATCTGAGTCAGTTTGGCGTGTGGAGCAGAAGCAATACAAATGCTTCGGTTACCTCAAACGGGCTTGTTACCGGCTTGTCTGCCGGAGTTGATACGATCAGATATACATTGACGAGTTCCTGCGGTTCCAGGACACAGTCAAAAGTTGTAGTCATTGACCCTACTGTTGTCCCCGCTGTGAGTATCACCTCAACCTCCGGTTCGGGCGATACTGTATGCAGCGGTACAAATGCCACATTTACAGCAGCCGCAGTAAACGGTGGAACAACCCCGTTGTATCAGTGGATGGTAAACGGAATAAATTCCGGTACAGGCAGTGCTTTTGGTTATATGCCGCCTGTGAATGGTGACGTAGTTTCAGTTAAGCTGGTCAGCAATGCTGCCTGCAGGTTGCCCGATACAGCTGTTGATTTGAAAATACTTACCGTTGTGGAGCCGAATATGCCGCCTATTACATTGGACGCTTATCCCGGAACAAATATTAATCCCGGCAGTTCTGATACATTTGTTGCAACCATTCCAGCTGGTAGCCAAATGCCCTCTTACCAATGGCTGCTGAACGGTGCTGCCGTTCCGGGTGCTACAACCGATACATTTGTTGCTACGGGGCTTGTAAACGGTGATTCCGTAACATGTATGGCCACCGGCACTGACCTTTGCAAACTGACTACATTCAATTCCTTTATTATCACAGTAGGGGTAGTAGGGGTAAATGAGTTCGGTAAGCGGTCTGAGATGGTTTTGTTTCCAAACCCCAATAACGGGGTATTCAATATTAAAGGTAAAACAGGCAAAGCTACAGATGGAGAAGTTTACCTCGAGGTTGTAAATGCACTCGGACGGGCAGTTTTTTCTAAATCGGCAACAAGTAAGAACGGCGTCATTAATGAAAAGATACAACCTGATGTTCCTTTTGTAAAAGGTATATACCTGTTGAATTTACGAACACCTGACGGTAAGACCTTGTTTAGATTTGTTGTAGAATAGCATCCCAGGAAATTTGATAGTTGTAACGGATGAAAGAGCGTATGTTTGTGTGCCTGACTAAAATCTGTAGTTTAACTGCAAACTGATGCCCTGCAACAACAAATTTCAGCATGAACTATATCTGGAGCAACTTGGCTACGAGCCAGTCACGCTTATTGTCGGTACATTCAATCCTGATATTGGGCCACTCAACCAAGCTGCCTGGTTTTATGGCAGGACAGATAGTTGTTGTTTATGGAATGTACTGCCTCGGTTGTTTGATGAGCCTTCACTTATTTCTGCGTCGCCCCATGATTGGAAACAGTTTTGCCGCAACCATCAAATTGCATTTACAGATATAATCAGTAGCATTGATGATGCAGATCTCAGTAATAATGAACACTTAAGGGCACTGGCTGGATTCTCAGACAGGGCCATTGAATACAAGTTTGAGGATTTTAATTTTGTTGACATCAGACAAATATTAAAAATGCGTCCATCTATCAGGAATGTTTATTTGACAAGGGCAGTAACCGAGGCGTTCTGGCGGCACCTCTGGAACCCCGTTATGCAATACTGCAATCAGAATAGTATTCATGAAAGGCGGCTGATCAGCCCATCAGAAGATTCCCGTGACCAGCAAAATGCGTACAACGGCCACCATCCAGTAAGCCAGATACCTGTTTTCGAAGATTATGTGCTGATGCGCTGGAAGAATGAATGGCATATCAAATAACGGGTGATTTCTTTAGGAATTCTTTTCCGCAATTCATACATGTTAATTTAAATAGTAATCAATAGACGATTGATATACATGAATCTATGAATTTGGCATGCAAATTGTTAGCCTTGTGGAAACATATTTCATCAACTTAAACAATTTATCTGCAAATGAAAAAAGTATTTATTGCATCAGCGATAATTTCGCTGATGGGTTTTTGTACACAAAAAAGTAAGGCGCAGGCATTGAACTTTGGAGCGTATAGCTACATTGACCTGAATGACAATATTCTACCGGATAACCAGTCTTATACCAAAGAATGTTGGGTAAAGATGTATTCCACAAATGCGGTGCATGGAAGAAATTTTATCAGTGCCTACGATCACCCTTTTTGGGTTGAAAACGGATACCTGAGTGCGGCAAACTCTTATGGGTCATCATTTACTGCAACACTTGTTGATCCGGTTGCCTTTCCTTTATCTGTTTGGACACATGTAGCTGTAACGTATGATGCCGCCACTACTACCATGAAGCTGTACAGAAATGGCAACCTTGTTGCCAGTACCACAACGGCACCTGCCTATTTCGGGTCTCCGCTTATGATAGGGTCGGTTGATGGCGGTGACTTCCTGGATGGAACAGATGTGGATGAAGTGCGTATTTGGGATGTGGCTCGGACTCAGTCTGAAATACAGGCTGCTATGAACTGCGATGTGCCGGCACAGTCTCATCTTATTGCATATTATCGCTTCGATCAGGGAACCCCCAACGGTAATAACACCAGCTTGCTTATGGCTTACGACTATAGCGGCAACGGAAACTGCGGTGAGCTGGTCAACTTCGACCTGTCTTCAGGCAAACCTGCAAACTACATCAACGGGTATATCAGTTCATGTTATTCAATTGTTCCCAGCCTTTCAGCTCCCGCTGCAATTACAGGCACTGCCGTTGTTTGCGAGGGCTCATCCGTGGCGCTCAGTGATGCAACTTCAGGCGGCGAATGGTCTTCCGGCGACATCAATATTGCCGCAATTGCTGCTGATGGTACTGTTACCGGTGTTAACAATGGTACCGTGGCAATTTCATACACTACCTGCGGAGGTATTGCAATAAAAACGGTGACCGTAAACGATAAGCCATCTGTTACAGCCGTTGTCAGCAACGGAAGTATAAATACTACTGTTACCGGAGGCATAGCTCCGTATACATATAGCTGGAGCAACGGCTCAACCAATGCCGACCTGAACGGCCTAAGCTCCGGTGCATATACAGTCAATGTTACAGATGTAAAAGGGTGCTCTGTTTCTGTTGTTTACAGTGTTTCAACAACGGTAAGCCTCAGCAGTTCGATTTCCATTACGCCTGAAAACAAAATATTCACCGGTGGCTATGTACACAATTATTATTTTGGATACGGCCCTCAAAAGGCTGTACTTACTATGAACCCAACTGGAGCCAGCAGTTTTACATACTCATGGGCACCTTCAACATACCTCAGCAGCACTGATACCCGCAACCCTACTTTTCAGCCTTCTGCTGCAGGCATATACACTTATACATGCACAGCAGCTTATGCTGGTTTCACAACTTCCAGCACAGTTACCCTTTGCGTTGTAGATGCTGTTGATCATAGCCACACCGACAAGGTGGTAATCTGCCATAAAGACAAACACGGCAACCATCCACATACAAAAACAATAAAAACCAAAGACGTTGCAAAAAAACTCACGAAGGACAAGTATGACCATTTGGGTGCTTGTTATGCTGGATGCGGCACAGGAGCAAAGTTATCGCCATCTGTACAGGGACAGATAATATTTGCAGACGAAGCGGAAGTTACAGCCTATCCCAATCCGTTCAATACTGAACTGCATGTGTTCATTCAGGCTGCAAAGCCTGAGCCCATATCCATTACTGTTTATGACCTGAGCGGAAGGGTAGTTGAAAACGTTACAGACGCTGAAACCAACACTGAGATAACCCTGGGCAGCAGCCTTGCCAGCGGCATGTATCTGTTGCAGGTAAAGGATGGTAATACAAAAAAAATGTTGAAGATTGTTAAAAACTAATTCAAAGCCTTCACTTGATTTCTCCGGAAGCTGCCCCCATGGCAGCTTCCTTTTTTTTACAAACAATTTTTAAGGAAACAGGCAGTGCTTATTTGCAAATTGAGCATAGTCGGATAACTTTTGTAAAATGGGCGGGGGATCGAACCATAGTCCGCCGCGGCGGATATGAACCCTCCCAAATGCAAAAAAGGTACCCTGTTTGGGTACCCTTTGTAGCGAGGACCGGGATCGAACCAGTGACCTTCGGGTTATGAGCCCGACGAGCTACCGCTGCTCTACCTCGCGATGTGGGTGCAAATGTACGGGATAAAGGCGTAGTAAACAAAATTCATTAACCCAATTTGAAATATTCTTCTTTATCACATGATGATACCAACATTACTGCAATTCCAAACCTTTAAGCCAATATTATGATTTGGATTTCAGTGTTTGCAACTACCTTTATCAGATTAATATTAATGAATGCCAAAAAATAGTAAGAAAAAAAGTAAAAATCAGGATGCCGGAAAGAGATCATATACCGGCAAACTGGAGATTGCAAAAAGCGGGGTAGGCTTCGTGGTTGTGCCGGGGCTTGAAAAAGATATACTTATAGAAAGTGATAACCTGGATACGGCGCTCAGCGGAGATGAGGTGCAGGTAGAGGTAAAAGGATATGCTGATAATAACAGGCGCTTAAAAGGCAGAATCACTCAGGTGGTCCGCAGAAAACAATCTGAATTTAGTGGAAGGGTAGAAGTACACCAGCACTTTGCCTTTCTGGTACCCGATAGCAATAAAATGCCGGTTGATATTTACATCCCGCTGCACCTGCTTAATGGTGCAAAGGATGGAGATCACGCAATGGCCAAAGTAGTAGACTGGACAGGCAAAGCCAAAAATCCGGTTGGTGAAATAGTAAGCCTGCTGACGAATGAATCTGTGAACGAGATTGCAATGCAGGGCTTGCTGATTGAAAATGGTTTCCCGCTCTCATTCCCCGATGATGTGCTGGAGGATGCCGCCCGGTACCCCGAAGGTGTAGACAAGAAGGAGATTAAGAAACGCAAGGATTTCAGGAACGAGCTCACTATGACAATTGATCCCGTTGACGCAAAAGACTTTGATGACGCTTTGTCTTTTCGTGAACTGAAGGAGGGTTGGTATGAAGTAGGAGTGCATATTGCAGATGTTAGTTATTACATCGAGCCGGATTCAGCACTTGATAAGGAGGCTTATAAAAGGGCAACAAGTGTGTATTTGCCCGATAGGGTTTCGCCTATGCTGCCTGAACGTTTGTCTAATGAACTTTGTTCGCTCAGGCCAAAAGAGGATAAGTACACTTTTTCTGCAGTTTTCATTATCAATAAGGCCGGACAGGTAAAAGATTATTGGATTGGCCGGACTGTAATCCATTCCGACAGGCGGTTTGCATATGAAGAAGTGCAGGAAATTATTGAAGGGAAAAAAGGCGACTATGAGCGCGAGATACATGTGCTTAACGAAGTAGCCCAAAACCTGCGGAAGCAGCGTTTTAAAAAAGGTGCAATTAATTTCTCATCGCAGGAGGTTCGTTTCAGGCTGGATGAGCAAGGTAAACCAATTGGAATTGTAATTAAAGAAAGCAAAGAAGCGCATCAGCTTATAGAAGAGTTTATGTTGCTGGCCAATCGCACAGTGGCAGAATACGTGGGTAGCCTGAAACATAAGGGTGAAAATGTACCGTTTCCTTATAGGGTGCACGATCTTCCGGACGAAGATAAACTTCGTGTCTTCACTTTGTTTGCAGGCAGGTTTGGCGTTAAATTCGATCTCACAAGCCCATCAGGCATTTCCAGGTCTTTCAATCAGATGCTGGAAACAGTGAAGGGAAAGCCCGAGCAGCATGTACTTGAGCAGTTAGGGATCCGTACCATGTCTAAAGCAATATATACAACTGATAACATCGGCCACTACGGGCTGGGATTTGAACATTATTGTCATTTTACGTCTCCTATCCGCCGTTATCCCGATTTGCTGGTGCATCGTATTTTGCAGCAATGCCTGGACAATCAAATACATCCCATTAAGCATCTGGAGGTACAATGCAGGCATTGTTCCGATCAGGAGCGCAGGGCTATGGAAACAGAACGTGCTGCCAATAAGTACAAGCAGGTCGAGTTCATGCAGGATCATGTAAGTGAAGAATTTGAGGCCGTTATTTCGGGCGTTGCAACTTTTGGTTTTTGGGCAGAGACCGTAGAACACAAATGTGAAGGAATGGTGTCCATGGCCGATTTGAGTGATTTGGATAATTTTGTCTTTAGCGAAAGTGAGTATGCGCTGATTGGCCGTGGCACAGGCCTTAAATTTGCAATGGGTGATAAGGTAAAGGTCAGGGTTGTATCTGCAAATCTGGCCAAACGCCAGATAGATTTTATGCTGACTGAGGTTCCGGAGCCCACTGGCAAACGAAACAATGTTTCTTTTGCAGGCGCGTACGCAGGAAGGGCCCTCCGTGCATCAAAAGGGTTTAAAACAGATAAAAAAAAGCATCAAAAAAATAAAAAGAGATAAACAAATGTATTCGTTTCAGGACCTAGGACTACTTTTTGAAAAACGGTTTACTGCATCACTTCCCTTCGCAGTTACACCGCCAACATTGTATGATCCCTGCCGGTATATTTTGCAGAATGGGGGCAAACGGATTCGTCCTGTATTATGCCTTATGGCAAGTGAATTGTTTGGCGAAATAAGTGAAGATGCCTGGCACGGTGCATTTGGCATAGAGTTGTTCCATAATTTCACTCTTATTCATGATGATATTATGGACAATGCGCCGATTAGGCGCGGGCACCCTACCATTCACGCCCGTTATGGCCTGGCTTCCGGTATCCTCAGCGGCGATGCGATGTGCGCATATGCATATGACCAGATCGCTAAAATTAAAACCGGGCTTCCACAGGTGCTGTCGGTTTTTAACAGTACATCAATTGGTGTAAGTGAAGGCCAGCAGCTCGATATGGATTTTGAAACACGGAACGATGTGACGATAGGGGAGTACCTGCACATGGTTACTTTGAAGACTTCTGTTTTGCTGGCATGCAGCCTTAAAATAGGTGCGTTGGTAAGTGGTGGCCTCGGCGACACCGCTAATAAGCTGTACGAATTTGGAAAGAATATGGGTATTGCTTTCCAGCTACAGGATGACTACCTGGATGCATTTGGCGAAACTGAGAAACTTGGTAAGCAGAATGGAGGTGATATCAGAGGAAACAAAAAAACCTACCTATATTTAAAATCGCTGGAGCTTGCTGATAGTCAGCAACGCATGGCAATTGAAAGCTTGCTGCCGGAAAGTGGCGATGAAAAGGTAAAAGCTATGCTGGCGCTATATAATCATACAGGGGCAGATGTTGCCTGTAGGCAGGCGGTGGCATTATACTCTGAAAAGGCTTTTGCTAGCCTTGATGAACTAGCAATACCTTCAAAAAGAAAGGTGCCACTTGTTGAATTGGCAAATTACTTATTGGGTAGGGATAAATAGCACTTGCTATTACCTTATTAGGGCATCAATATGATTTTTTATACAAATCTTAAACCACTCAGTGTAGTTTTCGGGATTATTCCGGATATCAGTTTGTAAGTCTGTCACATTGATGTACTTCCAAGCAGCAACCTCCTCGCTGTTTGGAACCGGTTCTGCATCCGAATGCCCCGTAAAAACATGGTCAAATTCAAACTCTGTCAGTCCGTGGTCAAGATGAGCTTTGTAAATAAATGAAAAAGGCTTGATTAGTTCGCATTGCATGCCCATTTCTTCCTGTAGCCTGCGCCTGGCAGCGGCTTCAGTTGTTTCTCCTGGCATCGGATGGCTGCAGCATGTGTTCGACCACAAACCAGATGAATGATACTTGCCAAATGCGCGTTGGTGAATGAGTAATTCTTTTTTCGAATTAAAAATAAATACTGATATAGCTCGGTGCAGTTGTCCTTCTACATGAGCCTGTAGTTTTTCCATCACGCCCACTTGCTCATCCTGTTCGTTTACCAATATAACCTGATCCATAGATTTATGCACACTACTTCGGGCTTTCCTTTTTTAACGGTTGCGCATGAGTAACTATTACGATGTCTTCTGTCTTACAAAATACATAGCCATCTCACCCTTGCCTTTTACCGGCAATGATCCACGGAATTCAAAGTCAAATTGATCTTTGATTAGATCGTAGGTCACACCTGAAATGTTTACCTCTCCTACTTCGCCATTTGATTGCACTCGCGAAGCTATGTTAACTGTATCTCCCCAGATGTCGAACTGGAACTTCATCACGCCTACAACACCCGATACAACAGGGCCGCAATGAACACCAACACGCATATCAAAGCTGAATTTACCTTCCTTTTCCCGCTCAGCTTTCCTTCTTTTTATGTACTCCTGCATTTCCAGTCCGGCTGATACTACATGCCACGGAGTACAGGTTTGGCCACTGAATTTTCCACCTACGGCCATATAGGAGTCACCGATTGTTTTGATTTTTTCAATTTTATACCTGGTTGTAATTTCGTTAAAAGCACCAAAACAGTGATTAATCTCGGCCACAAGTTCTTTCGCTGTAATAGTTTCAGAAATTTCCGTAAATCCTTTAAAGTCTGTAAAAAGCACTGTTGCATGTTCGTGGCTTACTGGCTCAACCTTGCCATATTTTTTTAATTCAACTGCCACATCATTTGGAAGGATATTAAGCAGCAGTGCTTCAGATATTTTTTTCTCAGCTTTTATAGTATGTACAAACCAGGCGCATGTAGCGAACAGTACAGTAAATGAAATGCAGATATTCATTGAATAGAGCATCATTATCATACCATCTGTTGCTACCATATGGCATCCTGGGAAAACCGGCTGAATAATTGCAGTAATAAGAATGCATGCAATGAATAACCCCATAAAAAATATGGCCGGCCATATAGATTCAAAAATCAGCACTCCAAGCGGAGTGAGAAACCCCCAGATAATTGTCATGCCTCCATTTTGAAAGCTGCCCATAGACCACTGGGCTAGCACTGGAGTTGCGGTCGTTGCAAAAAAGATGGAGTAAACAAGGATATGGTGGTTTTTAAGGCGGTGCGAAACCAGAATGGATACAATTGCATTTATTGCATAAAATAATGCTGCTATAGCAGGTATAGTCCACCCAAACATGGTGTAATACATGAGTGTCCAAATGACACCACATACAAACAAAAAAGAAGATATTATAACAAGCAACCTTTTCTGAAACGCCAGGTCTGGTGAATCATCATCCTGCTGAGCATAAAATTTTGCATATTTAAACATTGGACTGTGCTTTTTTGAAGTATTTAAATGATACCTCGAAACAAATATAGTAATAGAGTTTGACCTTTTTATGACAATATTCACTGTATTTGCATATTATTTATTGTAACATGCAAAAAATAAATTACCTGTATTTAGATGACTTTATGTTAACAATCAAAGAGATACGCAATAGTAACAATCTTTCTATCTTGTGCATTATTGATAAAAATTAATTATTAGTAGTTATGAGCGAAAGTACATAGAATCCGCAAAATACGGCAGCTTCTAATGCTTTATCCAGTTTGCCCAAACAGCAAGCGATAAAACTGACAGAAATATCGAAGACCAGACCTCAAATGGAATCGATATCCTCAAGGAACTTAATAAAGAATTTGCCTTGGGTAAGTGTTACAGGTGGCCACTATCGTGTTAACAGACGTCAGGTACTCGAAATAAGACCGGGTATGGTCACTTTCAAAACTGAAAAAGGAAATACACCTGTTATACTGGGCCCGTCTTTGTCGCAGATGCCTAGTTTGAGCAAAATAAAGGATAATGATGTTCTCGATAGAATTGCAGCATCTGCTTCAAAACAGGAAATAAATAAAGGTGAATTGATAGTTGAATATAACTCAGTTCCCACGCACCTGTATATTATATACAGTGGCAAAGTATCATTCTTTAAACCGGGAAAATTTGACGATGACCACGTTCAGGGCTCAATGGGGCCTTCCCAGTATTTTGGAGGTTTTGGATTACATTATGACGCTACGCCTTTGCCTGTAAAAGATGACGAAAATGAAGGGACGCCATTGCCGGAGTTGGCATTGAAATGGCATTATAATGCAAAAACGATGACGAAAGTAGAATTGTTCAAAATTAGCTACGAAGATGTAAAAAAATTCTCAGGGAACACTACAGAATTGAGCTGAATGATTTTGACAAATACCTGCTTACCAGGGATGCAATTGAAAACATCAATAAGCATATCAACCGTAAAGGTGAAACAGTAGTTCAGTTATTCACCGGTTTCCATGACAGCGAACCTCCGATTCCAAACACATTTGTAGCATATGACGATTCGCCCCGCGAGTATGAATTGTCCAGTGGCCAGACAATATTAAAAATACATACCAAAGTAGCTGATTTGTATAATTATCCTTACAATCAGACTGAGGAACAGGTAAGGCTTACTTTAGAAGAATTGAGGGAGTCTCAGGAATTTGAAATGATCAACAATCCTGACTTTGGGTTGCTGCATAATGTTGATTACCGCCAGCGTATACAAACACGCAATGGGGCACCTACACCTGATGATATGGATGAATTGATTTCCATGCGCAGAAAAACCCAATTCATTTTTGCTCCCTCAAAAGCAATTGCTGCATTTAACCGCGAATGCACCAAACGTGGTATTTACCCTCCTACAATTGAAGTGGACGGGCGTGAAGTGTTGTCGTGGAGGGGTGTTCCGATTTTTACCTGTAATAAAATTCCTACAGTAGATGGTGTTACCTCTATCATAGCAATGAGGACAGGTGAGGAGAACCAGGGCGTTGTTGGGTTGTATCAGATGGGTTTGCCCGATGAAATTGAAGCAAGCATGTCTGTAAGGTTTATGGGTATTGATGAGAAAGCAATTATATCTTACCTGATAACAAATTACTTCTCAGTTGCAGTGTTGGTGCCGGATGCGCTTGGTGTGCTTGAAAATGTAGAGGTAGGTATATACTAAAATGGTGTTGAACTATGTATAGTAATACCAATACGCTCGATATTGTCAAAAGCATATTATCTGTTGGCCCGCGTGGGTTGGGTACACAAACAACAAATATAGCGGCAATCATTAACAGGCCCGATCAGGAGTCTGATACTGAATTGCGCCACCGTGAACCCTACCGGGACGATGTCGCTTTAGGAGAGGAGCTGAATGAACGCCTGATTGCTTGGGCTGAAAGGCTGGGTATGTACGAAGGCCATCTGGACTATTTGCGCAAATGTAATTTTGGCAGGTGCGTGATGCTTACATTTCCATTCTCAGAGGATCGTGAAAGGTTGTTTTTTGCCGGACAGGCTAACGTGGCGCTATTTGGTGTTGATGATTATTTTGTGGATGACGAACGCGCAGGAGTAACTCACGATATGGTGGGAAGAAACCTGTCGCTCTGTATGTCAGCAATAGATGAGCCAGCTCTTACACCGTTTTACAATGAAGCTACAAAGAAAGGGCTTGATCACCCAATACACTCAGGCCTTCATGAGTACATTGCCAATGCAGAAAAACTAGGTACACCTCAACAGGTTGCCAGGCTCAGGCATGAAGACATGTGCCTGTTTGTAGGTATGTGCCATGAATCAAGCTGGCGAATGAACAAAATGATATCGTCTGTATGGGAGTACCTGGGCTGCAGGCAGATGAATGGGTTGACAACCTGTATTGCGATGATAGACATAGTGGAAGGTTATGAACTTTCACACAATTCTTACTCACATCCCAAGGTAAGGCAAGTAGTAAAAATAGCAGGCTTGATTACGGTATTGGTCAATGACCTGGTATCTTCAAAAAAAGAAGAGGAAGCAGGAGTAAATCAGTTCGGCATTCGTGAAGCCATTCAGAAGGAAACCGGTTGTTCGTTTGAGCAGGCGCACCGGGCTGGTATAAGATTGCACAACGAATTATTCAGAATATTCGAAGACGAATGTGCCAAGCTCATGGTATACGCAACTCCCGAACTACGTAAATTCCTCATAGGAGTTGAAGGGTGGATTGCAGGTAATTACCGTTGGCACATTACAAGCGACCGATATTCTGGCAAATAAAGCAAGTTTCAAAAAAGGGGAGTCAAAACTCTCCTTTTTTTTTTATACAAAATCCGGACTCCATGATTTTAGGTTGTTAAAAAAGAGCCGAGACCGGCTCAATTTCATTTTTTAGTCAAGGGTATTTTCTTTTACAATTTCCCAGGTTCTTGTTTTATTTTTGTAGTTATGAACTACTGGTTGGTTAAATCGGAGCCCTCAGTTTACAGCTGGGATCAATTTGTTAAAGATAAAAAAACAGCATGGGAAGGCGTTCGCAATTTCGCTGCCCGAAATAATCTCAGGGCAATGAAGAAAGGTGACCGCGTGCTCTACTATCACAGCAATGAAGGGTTGGCTGTTGTTGGTGTTGCGGAGGTTGTAAAAGAATCTTATCAGGATCCCACCACAGATGACCCCAACTGGGTAGTAGTGGATTTGAAGCCACTAAAAGCTTTTGTCAATCCTGTCACACTAGCTCAACTCAAATCGGATAAGGATTTTGCTGATATGGGCTTAATTCGAATTGGGCGTTTATCGGTCAGCCCGGTATCTGAACCCCAATTTAATAAAATATTGAATATGGGTGGGGCGAAATTGTAGTTTTTAGGTATTCATACGATGTTTTTCCAATTGGTTTTCATATGTAAATCTGTGTTATTTACTATGAATCTCTTCATTTTGTTGCCGAAACGAAATTATTGTCCTTTCTGCTATAAAACTACTAAGAATTATACTATATTTGGGAAGCATTATTAATGCGCATTACCATTTTTCAACTGGTTAAAATAAGATTAAGTTTCTTATTCATCCGGTTTATGGATGTTATTGTGTTTTAACGATGTCCGATACTTTAATTAAATTATAAACACTAAAAGTGCCTGTATGGGAAATTTTACAAAATCTGTTTTATTCGGGTCTGTTCGTTCATCTAATCCAAATTACTTTGCTAGCATGCAGGGGGCGTTGAAATGGAGCAAGATGGGCAAGCCAATTGTTGCTTTGCTTTTATTTTTGGTTTGCTGTGCTGGCACCTCAAGAGTAATAGGGCAGACTACTACGCTGGCCGGCATACCGGTACCAGCTACGAATATCGGTGCATTGGTAAATTACAGTACGCCCTCCGCTGGTGCCCCCATAGATAATTTCTCACTTAATCAGGCTGGTGGCAATGTAAACCTTTCTCAGGTTAAATTTACCACTACAGGATCTTATACAACGGCTGACATCGCATCATTTGCGTTGTACGTCAATACTGTAAGCAATTCCTTTAATGGATCTGTTGCAGTTCCAACTGGCTCTGTGACTGCCGGCCCGGCTGGTTTGCAGACGATTACACTGAGCACCGTTTATCCAATGATAGCTGGTTTTAATTATTGGTTTTTTATAGTTCCCGTAGTTAATACCGGGGCGGTGGCTGGTAATACTATCGCTGTTAACGGAATTGCATCTACCGATATTACTGTATCTGCTGGGTCTGTTTCAGGTTCTACCAGCGCTACAGGTACAATTACAATTATTAATCCATCAATTACAGGTACTACGCCAGGCAGCCGTTGCGGATCAGGTACTGTTACGCTCAATGCGACACCCGCTACTGGTGGTTCTGTTAACTGGTATACTACATCTACAGGTGGTACCAGTCTGTTTACGGGTAACACGTACACAACACCTTCCATCAGCACGAATACAAATTATTACGCAGAAGCTAATCAGGGAGCAATAATCCAGACAGGTACATTATCAGACCTTTCTGCAAATACTGCCACTTACAATATGAATCAGCGGACAGACCTGCATTATTTTTCTACAACCGCTCCTTGTACAATCAATTCTGT
>OMJB01000094.1 GCA_900299255.1 Sphingobacteriales bacterium | reverse complement strand
CTTCTAAAAGAGCGGAAAACGAGACTCGAACCCGCGACCCTCAGCTTGGGAAGCTGATGCTCTACCAACTGAGCTACTTCCGCTTGTTTATTATCAAGAGTAAAGGTAACTAAACTATTATCATCTTTTCAAATTTCCAGGTGATTAGCTTGCAAATTACTTGCAAATGAACTACAAAATTTTACTGGACAAAAGGAGACAATTACTTGATGGCAGGTATCCTCTGAAATTACGAATTTATGATGGTCTAGGCTCTACTGCCAAATCCCTCAAAATATATCTTCATGAGCACGAATGGGATGAACAAGCTCAAACAGTTTTAAAAACCTGTAAAAACCACAAAGCTTATAACTGCAAATTACTACATGAGAAAACTGAAATTACAAAGGTCATTTTATTTGGTGCTGAGATCAAAAAACCGGTAAAACATACTGTAAAGCATTCAATTATTGAATACGGTAAAAAGCTATCACAGGATTTCAACAGCACAGGTAAAACAGGTAATGCAATTGTATATAATACTGCAGTAGAAATGTTGATCAGGTACACCTGTAAGAAACGCCTGCTGTTTGAGGATATCGATTACACATTCCTTAAGAACTTCGAAAATGACTTATTGCAAAGGCAAGTTAAAGTTAATACCATCTCTATCTATTTGAGAACAATAAGAGCTATATTCAACAAAGCTATTAATGAAGAGCTTACTGAAAACTATCCATTCAAGAAATTTAAGATTAAGCAACAGCCTACACCATCCAGGAGTCTTACTATTGACGAATTTAAGCAGATCAAAAACTATAAATGTTCCGGAGACAGAGAGTTTAACAGGGATTTATTTCTTCTTTCATTTTATCTGATTGGCATCAATTTCACTGATTTATTTCTTTTAAGGCAAAGGAATTTCATCAATGACCGGATAGTTTTTGAAAGAAGTAAGACCCACAAAATTTACTCGGTTTTGCTACATGAACCAGCTTTAGAAATTCTTGCCAAGTACAAATCAAGCTCTGATTTCCTTCTCCCTGTCTTATCAAATAATTGGAAGGGCATGCAGCAAAAGAATAAAACTCAGCAAGCTATCCACATTTGCAACAACTATCTCCAAAAGATTTCAAAAGAGTTGAATTTTACCAAAAAGGTATCAACATACTACGCACGCTATTCTTGGGCCAATTTTGCCAGATTAAAGGGCTTTAGCAAAGACTTAATTGCAGAAGCACTAGGACATGAATATGGGAACCGCGTTACTGGTATCTATCTGGATAGCTACGGAAACGAAATAATTGATGAAGCCAATAAAGCAGTTATTCAATTTGTTTTACGAAATACTTCAAGTGAAGATGCTAATATTCTTTGATGCGCCGCTCTTAAACATCAGACGACATAGTTCTATTTGAAAAAAAGCTGCTCTCACAATAACAACAGGTACTTTAAACCCTATCTTTTTTATAAAAATTATCCTCTTCGGTATGAATCAGTCCCTTCAAACTTTTTTTATTGTGTGCTCTGTCTTCAATGATAGCCTTCAATAGCTTCTTTCTGCTTGCTTCTGAACCCTTATAGGCATACTTTGGACTGATCAAATAGTATGTACTCTTTGGGCCGCCTAAGCAAATTTTCTTTTTGATGACAATACCACAATCTCTCAGCGTATGTATAGCTCTGCACTGCACTCCAAAAGTATATTCTTGAGATAGAAGCTGGCCGTTGCCGGTTCAACCTTTTTATGGAAGCTCACCTTTGAAAACAAAAGTTGCGGCACCTGTAAGGATTACTTGCTCCGCAGTACCCGCATCTGCTTTTGTAAAAGAAACCCTGAGATTACCGCCCGGTGTCTGAATCCCTGTAGCAAAATCACCAACCTTATTTGTAGCTGCTGCAATAGCGGCAGCAGTTACGCCCGTGCCACAACTCAGCGTTTCGTCTTCAACCCCGCGCTCATAGGTGCGCACCAGCAGCCTGTCGGGCATTACCTGCACAAAGTTTACATTGATTCCATCCGGCTGATATGCTGCACGGTTACGAATAGCACGCCCTTCAGTAAACACATCAACAGCATTTACATCAGGTACCCATACTACAAAATGCGGCGAACCAGTATTTAAAACAATACCATCTGCCGCTGTGTCAATCCGGCCCACATTTTTCATCTGCAGGCTCACCATTCCGTCTTCACTAATAGTGGCTTTATGAGGCCCGTCTATGGCAATAAAATCAGCGATATCATTAATTATTCCCAGCTTTTTTGCAAAAGCCACCATGCACCTGCCGCCATTTCCGCACATAGTGCTTTCTTTACCGTCGGAATTATAATAGGCCATTTTAAAATCGTACCCCTCGGCCCGCTCCAGCAGCATCACGCCGTCTGCACCAATACCAAAATGGCGGTCACACATCTCCTTAATCTCAACGCCAGTAAGCGATATGCTTCCATCCCTGTTGTCAAACAAAATAAAATCGTTTCCGGTACCCTGATATTTATAAAAGGCCATACGGCAAAGTTACATTGTTAGATGCAAAAAACGGGTACCTGCCCGGCATCGGTATGGCAGTTCCAAGCACCGTTGGCGGCCACAATCCAGCATGGTTTTTTAACATTTTTTTACCCCGCCTTTAACTTTTTCCTGTTACGGATTGGCAATAAATTTGGTGTATTATTTTTCAAACAAAATACTATACAGCTATGAAATTCAAATTATTTCCCGTTATCGTTACGGCCGCTTTGACATCTGTATTGACACTGTTTGCAGCGGCCTATCTGGCGCCTGTAATCAAAGGAACCAATGTACCTTATTTCGAAATGGCAGGCAGTAGCGCTAAGGCACCCGTCAAATTTGCAGGTTATGACAATAATTCCATTTCCACTGCCGGTGCCATTAATTTTGAAGCAGCGGCAGCCGGCTCAGTGAAGGCGGTAGTACACATAAAAACCACCACGCAGGGGCGCACAGTTATTGCCAGCAGCAACGATATGTTCAGCCGCATGTTTGGGCCGCAGCAGTACTATATTCCACCACAACAGGAGTCAGGTTCAGGTGTTGTGATTTCACAGGACGGCTATATAGTGACCAACAACCATGTGGTAGCAAATGGCGATGATGTTGAAGTAACATTTAACGACCGATATACAACAAAAGCCAAAGTGGTGGGTGCAGACCCATCGACAGATATTGCGGTGCTGAAAGTGGACCGCAAGAACCTCAGCTATCTGGAGTTCGGCAATTCAGATGATGCCCACGTGGGGCAGTGGGTGCTGGCAGTAGGTTATCCACTCTCGTTGGATGCAACAGTTACAGCAGGTATTATCAGCGCAAAGGGCCGTTCTATTGGGGTAAACAAACAGTCATCAACGGCTATAGAATCGTTTATACAAACAGATGCTGCCGTTAACCCGGGCAACAGCGGTGGCGCACTGGTGAACACTGCCGGGCAACTGATAGGTATCAACTCTGCTATTGCCTCCCCTACCGGGTCTTATGCCGGCTATTCTTACGCTATACCATCAAACATGGTACGCAAAGCAGTAAATGACCTGATTAAATACGGCTCAGTGCAGCGTGCATACATGGGTATTGAATACATAGATGGAACCAAAGCAGGATCAGAAGCTGTATCGAAATACGGCCTCGATAAATCAAATGGTGTGTATGTGAACAGAATAGTGCCCAACAGCGGAGCTGCAAAAGCCGGGCTGCAGAAAGGTGATTTCATTACACACATCAACGGCCAGCCGGTGAATAACCAGAGCGAAGTGCAGGAGCAGGTTGCCAACTTCAGGCCTGGCGACAATGTAAGCGTTAACTACCTGAGAGACGGGCAGCCGCATACCACAACGGTGCAGCTCACCAACTTGAACCTGACCACTGAAATAGTAAAAGGTGAAGGCAGTGCAAAAATACTGGGAGCCACATTCCGCTGCCTTAATGAGAACGAGAAATCTCAGTACCACATAAAAGGCGGCGTTGTTGTTTCAGACCCGGGTTACGGCACATTTGCCAAGCAAACCCAGGCGCCAAAAGGCTTTATCATTACCAGTATCAACAATGCTGCAATCAGCTCACTGAATGATTTTCAGCAGGCACTGGCTCAGGGAAACAGCTTCCAGTTTGGTGGCATATACCCCGGGCGTCAGGGCATATACTACTTCGGTTTGAACAACGTTGATGCGTTTGACGGAGACTAATTTTAATGTGGAAGAAATGTGATAAATGTGAGGGAACCGGGTGAGACAGAAAAAAAAATCGGCATTGTTCATTCAATGCCGATTCCTTTTAAATTACAATGTCAAATATCCACTTGATTCGATTTTCTTTTACACCCAAACAAATCAACCAATCAACAAATCAACTAATCAACAATTCAACTACTCAACTATTTCCCAAATGACTCCGCAAAATACTTATGGAAATAAGGAATAGTTTCTATGCCTTTGTAGAAGTTGGCAACATCGTATTTTTCATTGGGCGAATGAATGTTGTCGTTGTCCAGGCCAAAGCCCAGCAAAACGGTTTTCAGCCCCAGCGTACTTTCAAATAATGCTATGATAGGAATACTTCCTCCGCCTCTGGTTGGTATCGGGTCCTTGCCAAACGTGGTTTTGATGGCTTTGGCCGCTGCCTGGTATGCTGCAGAATCGGTAGGGGTTACAACTGGTTCACCACCGTGGCCGGGCTTCACTGTCACTTTTACATATCCGGGGGCAATACTTTCAAAATGCTTCTGGAATAGCGCCGATATCTCAGCAGGGCGCTGATTGGGTACGAGGCGCATAGTTATTTTACAGAATGCTTTAGACGGCAACACTGTTTTTGACCCCTCACCCTGATAACCGCCCCAGATACCGTTGAGGTCCAGCGTAGGCCTCACACCGGTGCGTTCCAGAGTAGTGTACCCTTTCTCTCCCCAGACTTCATTAACATCAAGTTCCTTTTTGTATTCGTCCAGGTCAAACGGTGCAAGGTTGAGGCTTTTACGCTCCTGCTCAGTCAGATCTACTACCTTGTCATAAAAACCGGGGATAGTGATGTGCCCGTTCTCATCATGCAGGGATGCAACCATTTTGCATAGTGCATTTAATGGATTAGCCACAGCGCCACCATACACACCGCTGTGCAAATCGCGGTTAGGGCCAGTCACTTCTATCTCTACAGCCGTAAGCCCGCGAAGGCCTGTTTCTATAGACGGGTTTTCCATGCTGATCATAGAAGTATCAGAAACCAGTACTATATCTGCTTTGAGCTTCTCTTTATTATCCTGCAGAAATTTGCCCAAATTGCCTGATCCAACTTCCTCCTCACCCTCTATCATTATCTTTACATTACACGGCTGAGAGTTGGTTTTGGCCATTACTTCCAGTGCCTTGATGTGCATAAACATCTGCCCCTTATCGTCACAGGCACCGCGGGCGTAAATCCGTCCATCCTTTATTACTGGCTCAAACGGGCCGCTCACCCAAAGGTTCAGCGGGTCTGGCGGCTGCACATCATAGTGCCCGTACACCAGAATTGTTGGCAGGGCGGGGTCTATAAGTTTCTGCCCGAAAACAATAGGATGCCCGGCTGTAGGGCAAATCTCGGCAGTGTCGCAGCCTGCATTCAGCAGGTGGCCTTTTACGGCTTCAGCACAGCGTGCTACATCATCCTTGTACTTGCTGTCAGCACTTACAGACGGAATACGGAGCAATCCGAGCAATTCATCTAAAAAACGTTCTTTATTCTGTGATTGGTAATCGTTCCAGTCTTGCATTATTTAAAATTTAGAAACCAAAAGTAAAAATAAAACACCATAATGTTTGTTCAGCGGGCAAGGCTGCTTCGCAAATGTCCCCTTGAAGCATTTTTGAATATTTCCCACCAAAAATGTCAGCCCTGCTGTAACCTGACGCTCGGGCAAATAGTTTTAATTAACCATAACAGAGCCCCAGCTATACCACAAACCCCTTTATCAAAAAAGCCAGCAAATTAACGTCAACCTGATCTATGGGGTGCGAAGTACCGGGCAATACACCCAATTTCGCATTGGGCAATGATTTTTATACAGCCAGCGTTTCATCCAGCATTACCATTTTGTCCCGGTCGCCTAGCAGGAGCAATGAGGGTGTAGTAATCGAAGCATAGTCACCTTGTCTAAGCGTATTATTTTGGCCAAGTGCTGTAAGCATATCTGCAGTCTTATTGAGCAACGTTTTCCAATCGATCGGAGCGTGCATATCTTTCAGCGATTCGGCAAAGGCAGGCAGTTTTTGTTCTATTTTGTCGGGGTTCAGCATTTTCACTTCGTTGGTAGCAATTGCCTCATCCCAATGAAACTTGGTGGCAAGGGTTATAACCTTGTCTATTTTTTGTGGGTGGTGCTTTGCAAGGTACATGGCCACATACCCACCCATGCTGTAGCCAAACACTGAAGCTTTATCCAGCTTGTTTTCATCCATAAAGTTCAATACAGCACTTGCAAAGAACTCCATAGAAAATTCAGCACCACCATCATCCCTTCCTCCGTGGCCTGGAAAACTAAACGTTAATACTTGGAATTCATTGCCCAATGCTTCTGCCAACTTGCTCAGCTGCGAGGCAGCACCTATGGCACCATGTAAAAGAATTATAGTTTGCATAATATGGGATAAAAATACGGTATTTTACCCCTGTAATTCTATTTTCCCTATTTGCACAATTGCACTGTAAAGTTTACATTTGCACCAATAAATTAAAAATTCATGTCAAACGAAACTCACGGAAATACCGGCGAAAATAAAACCATCATTTCTTTCAAAAATTCTTTCTGGCTGGTAATCATTCTTGTAGGCTTGTTTATTGCCGGGATTAATTTCGTTCAGGCAGAAAGTGCCGGCGAAGGAGAAGGCAAGGCTGAGGGTAAAGAAAAAACCGAAATGAAGTCGGAAAAAGAACATGCTGGTGAGAGTACTGAAAAGAAGGCCGAAGAAGCAAAGCATGAAGAAGCACCTAAAGCTGACACAGCAAAGGCAGAAAAATAACCCTCACCACAACCGGTGGAAATGCTTAAAAATGATGTAATTGTTGTAACCGGAGCAGCTGGCTTTATTGGCAGTTGCTTAGTGGGTTATTTAAACCACCTTGGTTTCAGCCAGCTGGTGCTGGTTGATGATTTTTCAGTTGCTGCTAAAACCGGAAACCTGGAAGGCAAAGCCTTTATTGAAAAGGTTCACCGCGAGCAGTTCTTTGAATGGCTTCCTGGTTATAAAAACCAGATCAGGTATGTTTTTCACCTTGGTGCAAGAACTGACACCACGGAGATGGATTATGCCGTTCATAAAAAATGGAACCTGGATTACTCCAAACTGATTTGGGAATACTGCACCACCAACAACATACCACTTGTATATGCCTCATCGGCAGCAACTTACGGTGGCGGCGAGCACGGCTATCAGGACAACCACGAAATTGTTACTAAACTGCAGCCACTTAATCCATACGGCGTTTCCAAGAACGAATTTGACATTTGGGCACTGGCACAACAGCACACCCCACCCTTCTGGGCCGGACTGAAATTCTTCAATGTTTATGGCCCTAATGAATATCATAAGGGGCGTATGGCATCCGTTATATTTCATGCGTACAACCAGATTAAAGCCAACAGATCTGTAAAATTGTTCCGTTCTCACAACCCCGCCTACAAAGATGGGGAGCAGATACGCGACTTTATTTATGTAAAAGACGTGATAAGCATTTGCACCTGGCTCATGAACCATCAGCCAGCCAGCGGACTGTACAATACTGGCACTGGTACGGCAAGAACGTTTAAAGATCTTGTAACAGCTATCTTCTCAACACTGGAGCTAAAGCCTGAAATTAATTTTATAAATACGCCGGCAGACATACGGGATAAATACCAGTATTTTACCGAAGCAGATATGCACAAGCTCACCGCCGCCGGGTATAATAAACCGTTTTACGCTCTAGAAGACGGGGTAAAGGAATACGTAAACGAATTCCTGAAAGGCACAACCTACTATTAGTAATAATAATCCACAGCGCAGTTTTTCTTATATTGTCCACGCAAAAGCCCACCAAACGGCTTTGTTATTTCCCGATTATGAAGAAACTGTTTTCATTAATTTTATTGTGGGCAACTATGCCTGCGCATGCGCAGCACACCAATGTTACTCAGCTGTATGATCCGGGCGCAGTAATGCGCGATCACAGCCTGGATTTTACCAGTATGAAGCTAGCTGTAGAATTTGAACCCGAGAAAGGGCTGGTAAAGGGAAACATTACTCATCATTTTTCGGTTATCCGAGACCGTGTAGATTCATTCTTTCTGGATGGCCCGGGAATAACAGTAAAATCTGCCGCGCTGCAGGGTCATAAAGTGAAGTACAAGGCTACTACTGAAGGCATCTGGTTCTACCCTGCCAGTACTCTGCACAGGGGCGAAACCGACAGCCTGAATGTAGTGTACAATGCTTATCCACGCAGGGGCATCTACTTTATTGGGTGGAATGACCCCAACAACCTTTCGCGTAAACAGATATGGACGCAAGGACAGGGTACCGATAATCGCAACTGGTTCCCCTGCTACGACACACCCAATGATAAACTGATTACAGAGCTGATCGTAAAGTTCAACAAAGACTATAAGGTACTCTCTAACGGTGCCAAGTTGGCCGAGACAGACTTGGGAGACGGCACCAAACTATGGCACTACAAAATGTCGCATCCTCATGCATCGTATCTGGTAATGCTTGGTATAGGCAAATACGATATCAAAGAAACCACATCTGCATCAGGCGTGCCGCTGCACCAGTGGTACTATCCGGAGTGGAAGGACAGGTACCCGTACACCTACAAGTACAACGAGAAAATCTTCAACTTCCTTGAGTCTGAAATTGGTGTACCATACGGATGGGAATCTTATTCTCAGATACCTGTGCAGGACTTTATGTTTGGCGCGATGGAGAACACATCTGCTACCCTCTTTGGAGACTTCTTTGAAGTAGATGCACGCAGTTATAACGACCGTAATTACGTTGCTGTAAATGCCCACGAACTTGCCCACCAGTGGTTTGGCGATATGATAACAGCACGCAGCCCCAGCAGCCACTGGCTACAGGAAAGTTTTGCAACACACTACAATATAACCGCTGAGCGCGAATGTTTCGGGCAAGATCATTTCGACTGGGCACGACGCCAGGCATATGTTTCGGCAATCAACACCACCGATAAAAAATCTATTTCTCACAGCCAGACACCAACTTCCAATATATATCAGAAAGGATCTGTAGTGCTGGAGATGCTCAAATATGTAACCGGGCGAGATGGGTTCAACAAATCTGTAAAACGCTACCTGCAGGCACACAAATATGAGAATGTAGATGGAGATGACCTGCTGAATGCTTTTCAGGATGAGCTAGGCATGCCGCTGGAATATTTCTGGGACGAATGGGTGTACCGTGGCGGCGAGCCTGAATACAAAGTAAGCTTTGATGATATAGCAACCGGTGGCAAAAGGTATGGCCAGTTTGTAGTAACCCAGGCACAACCCGTAAATGAAGTTATGGGGTTATTTAAAATGCCCATCGTATTTGAAGTGCATTATACCGATGGCGGTGTAGACAAATTAACTGAAGTAATAGAAAAAGAAACACAGGTAGTTAGAGTACCAAACAAAGGCAACCGCAAAGTCTCCTTTGCTTTATTTGACCCCAACAGCCAGATTTTAAAAACAGTCACTTTCAACAAAACGCCCCAAATGCTGCGTGCTCAGGCACTAAATGCGCCCCATATGCTCGACCGGTATGACGCTGTAGTTGCTATGCGCAGTATGCCTGCCGCAGAAAAGCGCAGCTTGCTGGCAAAGGTGTTCAAAGCAAACAGCTTTCACGCTATTAAAACGGAGATCGTAACACAGTTGATTGGAGACAAAAACAGCGAACCTATTATCAGACTGGCATTGCACGACAAGGATGTACAGGTAAGAAAAGGTGTGATACTCAATTCAAAAACGATTCCGGCTTCATTAATGGTAGATTACGAACCACTGCTTAATGATTCTTCCTACATCACCATTGCCACTGCCCTCGAGAAACTCTGCGCATCATTTCCGGCCAATACTGCAAAATACCTGGCCGCCACAAAGGGTATTGAAGGTACAAACGGCCGCAATGTGCAGATCAAATGGCTGGAAATTGCAGCTTCTGAGAAAGAAGATGCCGGGCTTTTCAGCGAACTGGTGGCATTCACTTCAAATTCATACGAATTTGTGACCAGAGGAAACGCAATGGCCGCATTGAGAAGGCTGAATCACTTTGACGAGCAACTGCTGAGCAACTGCATCAATGCATGCCTGAGCACCAACGGCCGCTTATCTGGCCCTGCTTCTGAAACTATCCGTTACTTCTATGGGCAGAACAGGTATAAAAAAGCAATAGCTGACGGTATAAGTAAAAGCGGTGTTAGTGCCACTGATAAAGAAACCCTCAATAAGCTGCTGAACTGATAACCTGCATCTGGGTGATGTGAGTGAGGCCATTCGCAAAAGCACCAACCAGAACACAAAAAAATTGCCGTCCTGAGAACTTCAGGACGGCAATTTTTTTATTGAATTCTGTTTATTATTACCTGCCCATTTTATAGAGCATCCTGCCGTGCTCGCGAATGGCAGCAATAAAGTTTGGCATCACCTGATAAGGCAATCCGTATTGCTGTGCAGTCTTTTTAACGATTTTGGCTATCTGAGGATAGTGTACATGTGAGATGTGCGGAAACAAATGGTGTTCCACCTGATAGTTCAGCCCTCCAATGAACCAATACATAATCCTGCTCTTGGGAGAGAAATCAGCAGTATTCAACAATTGATGAACTGCCCAGTTATTTTCAATCTTGCCTTCATCTGTTGGCAAAGGAAACTCTGACGTTTCGAGTACATGTGCCAGCTGAAAAATAAGCGACAGTCCCAAACCTGCTGTAAAATGCAGCACAAAGAAACCGGCAACCACCATATACCAAGGCATACCTGAGAATATGATTGGCAACACCAATGCGTAGCCGAAATAGATAACCTTGTAGATGCTCAGTTCCAGCAATGCCTTACTCAGCGTGATGCGTTCTTTCTTCAGCAGCCCTTTCTCTTCATACTGAAACAGCAGGCGGTAATCTTTATAAGTCACCCACTGAATCGTAAGCAGGCAGTACAAAAACCAGGCATAAATATGCTGATAACGGTGAAAACTGTATTTCTTGCTGTGAGGCGAGAAACGCATCAATCCGCCTACCTCAATGTCTTCATCAAGGCCTTCAATATTTGTGTAGGTGTGATGCAGAATATTATGCTGAATCCTCCAGGTTACATCATAGCCACCTACAAGATTTACCAGGTCCCCCACTACCTTGTTTACAGTTTTATTGCTCGAATACGAACCATGGTTGGAATCGTGGTGTACGGAGCAACCTACGCCTATCATGCCCAGTCCCATCAAAAACCACAATCCGAAAAACAAAAGTGTGCTACCTGCTGCTACGCCCGATATTAGTAAAATGTTTGGCACAAAGAATAGTGCAAGCATCGCCACAGTTTTCCACCTCAAAGCAGCATTGCCGGTTGGTGCAATCTTATTTTCCTTGAAAAACTCGTCAATATTTTTCTTTAACGTCTCATAAAAGGTTGTCTCACTTTTAGGTGCAAAACGTACTATTTTTAATTTACTCACTATAATTAATTTTAATTTGAAACTTACAAATATAACTAAAACATTGTGTAAAAACGAACAAATAGGAAAATACTTCATTAAAATGATGTACAACCCTAATCCGGTTTTTTCAGGCCGGCATTAAAGAGACTCATATTTTTTCTTCATTTCAGCAGCTTTATCCATCTTGTTTTGCCTTGAATAAATTTCCTTCAGGGCAAGAATCGTATTCTTGTAAGTCAGCCTGTCGTTGTCTTTCAGGTCTTTTTCGGAAGCGCCAAATATTGAGTATGACTTTTCAAAATAAGGAGTTGATTTAGAAAAGTACTCATCTCTTTTAGCTTTCAGATCATCGTATTTTTTCTGGTCTGCATCAGAAGTACCTGTGATAGCATTCATCTGCTCATTTACATCAGTAGCCTGATTGAAATATAAAGCCCCGAAATTGTAGTTAAAAGAAGCATTGTTGGGCGCAATCTTTACCGCCTTAGCAAAACCACCTTCCGCTTTAGAAATCAGTTCAGCCACATTAGCAGGTTTAGGTCCGGTTTTAGGGTTAGCCATGCTCAGGTAAGAGGTAGCGATATTGAACTGAATGTCTGCATTTTCCGGATCTTTTGCCGCAGCTTCCTCCAGTTTTTTTACAAGGTCATCTTGTTTGCCCGAAGAAATAAAGTAATTGAGCTCATAATTCCTGATAGTTACATCATCCGGATAAGCCTTTCTGGCTTCCTGAATCATAGCGTAAGCTTCAGTTGTTTTCTTCTGGTTGTTGTATATATAAATGATGCTCTCGTAAATTGAAGGGTTTCTGGTTATCGGATTGTTCTTCACTGCTATCAGCAAAGGCAGCGCCTCTTCAAATTTTCCCAGATTCTGGTAGCTCATGGCAATTGTCTGATTAGCTTCAGCAGCTACCGTATCAAACTTTTTCTGGTCGGCAGGTGGGTATTTTTCAAAACGCTTACCGCCTCCCAGATCGTGAATCCTGATCACATTCTTCATATTATCGATAGCTTCAGCATACTTCTTATCATTGTACGCTTTCACCCCATCGTTATAGAAGAAATAACCACTGAACACCAGTAGCTGATCCACCGTCGATTTTTCATAATCCGGCTTTACTTCTATCAGCTTCAGCAGCGACTGAGCACCTTCTTTGTATGGCGACGATGCCTTGAATTTTTCATTCATCTGCATAGCCATGTATATCTGGCTCTTCACAAACAAAGTCTTTGGTTTATCCTTCGATTCCGGACTTGCCATAGCTTTATCAATATTGTCTTTAGCTTCTTCCAGATTTTGTTTTCCTAAAGCCACATTCGCCGACACCACATATTTATCCTGGGCCATCCCGGTGTATGTAAGTGCCATAGTGGCTGCCACCAATACTACTTTTTTCATTTGCTGATTATTATTGTTACAAATAGGTTTAAAATATTATTCTGTGCCTGCTGCAGGAGCTTCATTTGCCGGCGCTTCCGTACCTCCTTCACCAGCATCACCCTCTGCATCCTGTTCATCATCATTTTCCTGCTCAGCTATTCTGGCAATCGCTGCAATCTTATCACCCTCATCAATATTGATGAGTTTCACACCCTGGGTTGCCCTGCCCGCTTCACGAATAGCAGATACCTTCATGCGGATTGTCACACCCGACTCGCAAGTAATCATCAGGTCGTCAGTAATTTCCACACCCAGCAGCCCTATCAGCCCACCGGTTTTTTCGGTAACATTTATAGTCTTCACTCCTTTTCCACCACGGTTGGTAACCCTGTACGAGAGCAGGTATTTCTCACCTCCAATGTCTACAACATTATCCGGATCACTGTCACTTGCCTCAGCTCCGTTTTCGGCAGTGGTATCTTTTTCTACTTTCTCCCAGAATGGCGTGCGTTTTCCAAGCCCGTTTTCAGAAACCACAAGTATCTGTTTATTCACATCGTTCTTAGCTACGCAAATCATTCCTATCACTTCATCGTCATTTTCATTCAGCTCTATACCAAACACCCCTATTGCCCCGCGGCCAGTGGCTCTTACTTTCTCCTGAGGGAAACAAATAGCCCTGCCTGATTTCACAGCCATCATAATGTAGTAATCCTCCATGGTAAGCGACACATCCAGCAGCTGGTCTCCTTCTTCGATGGTTATCGCAATGATTCCGTTTGCCCTTGGCCTGCTGAAATCAGCAAGTTTCGTTTTCTTGATAATACCTTTCTTGGTACACAATACCACAAAGTGCGTGTTGATAAACTCCTCATCTTCCAGCTGTGGCACATCAATTACCGTGCGTATTTTGTCATCAGAAGGTATCTGTATCATATTTTGTATGGCCCTTCCCATGCCGTTTTTATCAGCCTCGGGTATTTCATATACTTTCAGCCAGAAACACCTTCCTTTCTCGGTGAAGAACATAAGCGTATGGTGCGTAGATGCTACAAACAAATGCTCAATGAAATCTTCATTTCTTGTTTTACCTGCCATGGCACCTCTGCCGCCTCTGCGCTGTGCCCGGTATTCCGCGGTCGAGGTCCTTTTGATATAACCCAGATGCGAAACCGTGATAACCACATCTTCCTTCTCTATCAGGTCCTCAATACGCATTTCATCTGCCAGGTACTGTATCTCACTCTTACGTTCATCACCAAATTTCTTCTGAACATCAGCCAGCTCCTCTTTAATGATATTATACCTCATGCCTTCGTCACTCAGAACCAATTCCAAATGCGCTATCAGTTTCATCAGTTCAGCATGTTCTTCACGAATCTTTTCACGCTCCATACCAGTAAGGCGCTGCAACCTCAGTTCCAGCACAGCCTTAGCCTGTATCTCACTCATTCCAAACTCGGCTATCAGCCCGTCTTTGGCTATATCCGGATTAGCTGAATTACGGATCAGTTTGATAACTTCATCCAGATGATCGAGCGCTATCAGATAGCCCTCCAGTATATGTGCTCTCTTTTTAGCTTCACTCAGTTCATACCTTGTGCGGCGCACCACCACCTCGTGGCGGAAACTAACAAATTCAGAAATCAGATCCTTCAGGTTCAGTACCTTAGGGCGGCCATTTACCAGTGCCACATTGTTGATACCGTATGATGTCTGCAGCTCACTGTATTTGTATAGCTGGTTGATGATCACCTGAGCAACAGCATCCCTCCTCAGTTCTACAACAACGCGGGTACCCTCTTTGTTCGATTCATTGGCAACATGCGTGATGCCGTCAATGATTTTGTTGTTTACAAGGTAACCTATTTTCTCAGCAAGCGCATCGCGGCTCACCTGATAAGGAACTTCTGTGATTACTATTGTTTCTTTGCCCGACTTGGCGGTTTCTACTGTAACCTTGCCTCTCAGCACTACCCTGCCACGGCCGGTGAGAAAACCCTGCTTAACCCCTTCAATACCATGTATGATACCGCCGGTAGGAAAATCAGGCGCCTTCACAAATTTCATCAGCTCTTCTGCGGTAATCTCTCTGTTGTCGATATATGCCAGACAACCGTCTACAACCTCAGTAAGGTTATGGGGCATCATATTGGTGGCCATACCTACCGCAATCCCCGATGCACCGTTAACCAGCAGCTGAGGTATGCGCGTAGGCAGTACAGTGGGTTCTTCCAGCGTATCATCAAAGTTGAGCGAGAAATCAACTGTTTCTTTTTCAATATCTTCCAGCATTGCCTCGCCGAGCCTTAGCATTCTGGCCTCGGTATAACGCATTGCCGCCGGTCCGTCACCGTCCTGGCTGCCGTAGTTACCCTGACCATCCACCATCATATACCTCAGGCTCCACGGCTGGGCCATCCTCACCATAGCATCGTATACCGACACGTCGCCATGCGGGTGATACTTACCCAACACCTCACCCACTATACGGGCACACTTTTTATGTGGCTTGTTAAACGTGTTTCCAAGTTCGTGCATCGCGAAAAGCACCCTCCTGTGCACCGGTTTCAAACCATCGCGAACATCGGGCAACGCACGCCCCACAATCACCGACATAGAGTAATCTATGTAGGCGGTTTTCATCTGCTCCTCAATATTGATTTGAATTATTTTATTACTTTCTTCTGGGGATTCCTGTGGCTGTAATTCTCCGTTATTCTGATCCATATTCCGGTGTTAAAAAAGATGCGCAAATATAGTGTTTTAAAGCCGTATTTCTGATGGAAATCCGTAATTTAAACAAGCAAAGTGCCAATGTTAACAACACTGTTGATAATTGCTCCCCTGAGCACCCTAAAACAAGCCTTCTGCATAGCCAAAAAACACCTGTTCAGCGGTTAGATTCTGGAATATTGATTGCTTGGTTTGGGGTACTTTTACAGCAAATCGAATTAGTAATCTTTATAATATAATCGCTTCGGATCAGGAAAAATTATCTGATAATTAATTTTTAACTTCTGTGTGAAAAAAAAGAGTCAAAATCTAAAAAAATATATGGAATTGAGAAAGAAAATAAATATCTTGCATGCACATAAAATCGAGAAAAATGAAAAAACTAATCCTTATTATGGGCCTTTGCTGCGGAATGAATATGGCAAATGCCCAGGCACCTTCTGAAAATCCTTCATTCCAGGACAACCAACACAATGTAATTGGCTACATTCGTAATGCCACCATATTCGACGTCAACAATAATTTCCTGGGCCAGTTCAAACTGGAAAATCAGGGATATACTTTGCTGAATAAAGACCGTCAGGTTGTGGGATATATAGCCCGCGGCGAAAAAGAAATTCAGGATAAGAACCACAACCCGGTTGGGTATCTGGTAATTGATCGCAATACATACAATATGCGCGTTGAAGATGCGCTGCATAACAAGATTGGCGAGATTAAAGCCACCGGAGCTGTTGAGAACGCAGCGCACACCGTACTCGGTTATATTTCGCATACGGAGCCAATGTGGGCCGCAGCATACTACCTGCTTCCTAAATTCTAAATCATTTGATTTTTTTTGAAAAATCCCGGTGTACCGGGATTTTTTTTGTGCCAATGCTCAGCAAATGCCGGAGCCGGAAAGGTCGATTCAACGCTAGAAAGTCTTTTTTTTGCGAGCAACCAACTATTAAATACTTTTACATTAGAAATTCATTTCCAACCAGTATTATGAAATATCTGTTTTATCCATTCGTGCTCCTGATATGTGCTCTTTTTGCCTGTATACCCTCTTCTTATGCTCAGATTCCCAACAATGATTTTGAAATCTGGGACTCCTCTGCGGGTTATAAAACGCCTATTGGCTGGGACAATATGAATCCGGTAACTTTTTCAACTTCAGTATTTACATGCCAACAAATGGTGCCAGGCAATACCGGTTTGTATCACCTGGCACTGAACTCGCAAACTGTTTCGGGGTCAGTTGTTCCGGGTATCGCCGTTTCGGGATTATTAGACCCAACAACCCATAAGCCGGCATCCGGATTCCCATATGCGTTGCGCCCCCAGGTACTGGCGGGATCATGGCAGTACATGGCATATACTACAGCCGATCAGGGATTTATTGAAGTACTGCTTTCCAAATGGAACTCAATCTCCAGCCGAAGGGATACAGTTGCATTCACGCACTACCTGCTGCCGGGCATGGTGATGTATTGGGCCGACTTCCATATACCGCTTAACTATGTAAGCTCAGCAACACCTGATTAAGCAATTATATTTTTATCTGCCAGTGGACCAACGCCTGTTGCCTACAGTTTTCTTTGGGTTGATGGTTTAAGGTTTGCAGATTCTGCCACACTTAATACCACGGTGCCACACCTAACCAATTCCGGATTTACTATAAAGCCAAATCCGGCGCATGGTTTTGTACAGCTTGAATACGACGCCGACAGAGCCACCAAAGTTAGCTACACGGTTACCAATATTACCGGCAGAATGTGTCTGAGCGGTTCGTTTAACGCATTGCACGGCCGAAACTCAGAACCGATAGATGTGGCTGATTTGCCAACAGGACTATACTTTGTAAAACTTGCCGGCGAATTTGGCGTGGCTGAACAAAAGCTCGTAATAAATCAATAATTTGCAGCAACAAATTTTATTAAACTCATTTTTCACTTTTAAATAGAATAACATGAAGAAACTCTCTACACTTTTTCTAGGTACCATTTTTGCAGTTACAGCTTCAGCGCAAATACCAAATGCAGGCTTTGAATCGTGGACTGCGGGCACTGGTTATGACACACCTGACTCATGGGGCACAGCAAACCCATTAACGGCAGCATTATTGACATTCACCTGTGAAAAAGGCACTACAGGCGCTCCCGAAGGTTCTAACTATATAAAACTCACAAGCAAGACAGCAACGTTAATTACGATTCCCGGCATCGCTGTAACTGGTACCATCACTCTCTCTGGTACAACGCCATCTATATCAGGCGGATTTGCTTCTACTGCACGCCCTGCATCACTTTCAGGAAAGTGGCAGTACATGGCATCAGGCAGCGACCATGCACACATCGGGGTATTCCTTTCTAAATGGAACAGCACGACCGGTAAAAGGGATACTGTTGCTTTTACTGATTCTATACTGTCCGGTATGGCTATGTCTTGGGCACCGTTCGATATCAACCTGAAATACTACAGCGGTAAAACACCTGACACTGCTATGATCGTATTATCATCAAGTGGTCCTACACCGGTTGCTGGCAGCTACTTATATGTTGATGCACTTGCGTTTTCAGGCAGTGTTCCTTCCGGCGTTGTTACTGTAAATAACACAACCAGTCCAACCGTTATTTTCCCTAATCCTGCGTCTAGACTCACTAACGTTTACTTCAATAGCAAAAATGGCGGTGCGGTTACGTTTTCCGTTTGCGGCATAGATGGCAAAATTGAAAAAACAATCAGCATGAATGCAGCACGTGGAGAAAACAGCATTCCCGTTGATGTATCTGCGTTATCCAAAGGCATATACTTCCTCCGCATAGAAAGTGTTGGCGGCGCTGAAGTACAAAAACTTATAGTTGAATAGAAAAAAGCGGGAACTTTCCCGCTTTTTTTATGCCTTCTATTGAAACTCTATCATGGTGCAATATACCTATACTGTGGTGCTACCGAATAAGATAAGCGACAATACAGCAGGCAAATAGCTACATAAAAAAAACAGCAATAAAACGCAACAATGCACTACCCGGTTGAATATTGTAGCATCAGGAAAATCAGCCGAAAGAAATATGCGGAGTGTTATTTACCCTTCTTCTTTAATGGCATTGGCTGGGTTGTAACAAGAATGAAAGTTTCAATGAATTTATTCTTGTTCAGCAGAATGTTCATGTGATTAGGTTCTATTTTGCTAAAAACAGAACTATAAGCAACGGCACCAGTGTTGTTAGGATCCTGGCCAATGTACTTAAACGACACAAGTTTGCCGTACTCATTGAGCAGTGTATCCATTTTTGTTTTACTCCACATCCACGCAATATCGTTACGATACTTCCCTTCAAACATCTTTACAATTTCAGCACCCTTTTTCTGATTGTAGTATTTCTGAAATTTAGCCATTGCTTTTTCATAGTCAGCCTTTGATTGGCCTGATGCAAAAAAAGGGAAGAATAACAGTGCGTACAGGAGATGTTTCATGTACCAAAAATAAAAAATTTGGTGAAATAAATTTTATGCACTTACCTTTGCACCAGTTCTTTTAATTCACTTATCAAGAAAGGCAGAGGGTCATGGCCCTGTGAAGCCTTAGCAACCTCTTCCCGAGGCATCGGGAAAGCTGGTGCTAATTCCATCCCACAATGTGGGGTAGATAAGTCAGACGCAATAGTTCAGTTTCATCCCGCTAAACCGGGTGTACATAGCTTAAGCTCCTCTGATTTATCGGTGGAGCTTTTTTATTGCTGCATGCGCGCGAATGCAGTATTATCAGGCTTCTCCGGTAATCTCTTTTTTGATATCTGATTAAAAAACTACGCTTTTTTTTAACTCTTAAAATCAAAAAAGATGAACAGCACAACAAAACTCATACACAGTATCCCAACTGATCCGCTTACTGGTTCTATATCTGTACCCATTTACCAGACATCTACTTTTGTTCAGGATGCGCCTGGCGAGCATAAGGGATATGACTATGCACGCACCAATAACCCCACACGGGCCGTACTTGAAAATCTAATTGCAGAACTGGAAGGCGGCCAATTGGCATCTGCATTTGCGAGCGGCCTGGCCGCCATTGATGCCGTAGTCAAATTACTCGAATGCGGCGACGAAATACTTGCGGTTGATGATATTTATGGCGGTGCTTTTCGCCTGTTTACTCACATCTACGCCAAATTCGGAATCAAAGTGAACTATACTGATACCACAGATGTAGCCAACGTAATTGATGCGATTACCCCGAAAACAAAATTGGTCTGGCTGGAAACGCCCACCAACCCTACCCTGAAAATAAGCGACATTGAAGCAATCGCAGCAATTGCACATCAAAATGGAGCCCTGCTCTGCGTCGATAATACCTTTGCCTCCCCCGCCCTGCAGCAGCCAATAAAACTGGGTGCTGATCTTGTTGTACACAGTGCTACTAAATACCTCGGCGGCCACAGTGACCTTATTGCCGGACTTGTAATCTCAAAAACAAAAGAACTAGGCGGCCAAATCAAATTCATACAAAACGCCAGCGGTGCCATACTCTCTCCTCACGATAGCTGGCTGGTGATCCGTGGTATTGAAACGCTGCAACTGCGTGTATTTGAGCACTCCCGAAACGCGATAACCGTTGCGGAATTCTTACAAAACCACCCGCTCGTAGATCAGGTATTCTATCCTGGGCTTACCACTCATACCAATCACCATATCGCAGCCAAGCAACAAAAAGCATTTGGCGGAATAGTATCGTTCTCTCTAAAAACCGATACCGAAGCCGCAGCTAATGAATTCGTATGCAACACTCAGCTGTTCAAACTGGCTGAGAGCCTGGGTGGTGTAAAAAGCCTGTTGTGCCATCCGGCAACTATGACACACAAAAGCATACCTGCCGAAAAAAGAAAAGCCGTCGGTGTCTCAGACAGCCTCATCCGCCTGAGTGTAGGCCTCGAAGATGCCTGCGACCTGATAGCAGATCTTGACCAGGCCCTCAGCAAAGTTCATATAGCATCAGGCACATTGGAGACAGTCAATTAAAGGAAATCTCTTCACGAAAGGTTACAACCTGCCCGAAATCAGACCATTCTTCACTTTTCACTTTTCATTTTTCACTTTTAACTTTTTATAGTTATGTCTATACAGCATCAAACAACAAAACTTAACATCGGCCTCTTCGGTTTCGGAGTAGTGGGCGAAAGTCTTTACAAAGTATTGGAGCAAACACCCACGCTCCATTCGCAGATCAGCAAAGTATGCATCAAGCACCCAGACAAACACAGAAATGCCCCGCCATCTCTGTTCACTACAGACGCCCGGCTGTTGCTTGATGATCCTGAAATCAACGTCATTGTAGAACTGATTGATGACTCAGATGCAGCGCACACCATCGTTACACAGGCACTGAGCAGCAGAAAGGCCGTAATTAGTGCCAACAAAAAACTGATTGCTGAGCATATCGAAGAATTAATTGGATTGCAGAAACTGTATGGTGTACCGTTTTTGTATGAGGCTGCGTGCTGCGCCAGCATACCCGTAATTCGCAATCTGGAGGAATATTACGACAACGACCTGCTGCAGGGCATCAGCGGAATCGTAAATGGCTCCACTAACTACATTCTTACCAAAGTATTCCGCGAAAAGAAAACTTTCAGTAATGCCTTGCTCGAAGCACAACTGGAAGGTTTCGCAGAAAGCAACCCAGCGCTCGATATCGAGGGTACTGATGCTGTAAACAAACTAAGTATTCTGCTCGCTCACGCTTATGGAGTAATCGCTCATCCGCAGTGCCTGCTGCATACCGGCATTCAGCAACTAAGCGCAGAGGACGCTGTATTTGCAAAAGAAAAAGGCTATGAAATAAAATTGGTAGCCAGGGCAAAAAAACTGCAAAACGGCAGCATCGCAGCCTTTGTGCTGCCACAGTTTGTATCTCCTGAAGATCAGTTGTACTCCGTAAGTAACGAATACAATGGAGTAGTCATAGAAAGCAGCTTGGCCGACAAACAATTTTTCTATGGCAAGGGTGCCGGCGGATTTCCAACCGCATCGGCAGTGCTGAGCGACCTTTCGGCACTGCGGTACAACTATGGCTATGAATACAGAAAACTAGCTGCCGGTAACCCTTCTGCCATTACTACCGATTTTCACCTTAAAGTTTGCATCAGTTTTAAAGACCTGATGCAGGTACCACACGATAGTTTTGAACGCATCATTGAATGGAGCAGCAAAGAAAACCGGTGCCATGTAACTGGCATTATTCATTTCACTGAACTGGTAAACAGCAGCTGGCGGAAAGCACCTGATGTTTCTATTATTGTGTATCCTGACGGCATTGTAACCAACTATACTGCGGAGAAAACCGGTGCTGAGCAGCTAGACAATAAGATATTATTACAATTCTCTTAACCATAGCCTCAACAATAATTTTGGACTTTTAATAGATGAGACTAATTGTATTCTTCATAGCAACTTTTTTGCTTGGCCAGGAATCTTTTGCGCAGGCTTCTAAGAAAGCACAAAAAGATATTCCTGCCAGGCAATCCTCCCATAACGGGAAAACGTCTCATCAATCAGTAAAAAAAAGGAGCTCACGAAAATCTATACAGATGCTATTGCGCAATACGTACAACAGACAAAAAAGAAATACGTGATCTCATTTGATACATTGTTTTTCGGCAAGCACGCCTATGGTCAGCCCGACGATTTCCCCGATATCAACCTTCCTGAGAACATAGAGAATGTACATATCCGTCTGATATCTCCTGAAGAAGGAAAACACATGCAGGCACAAAGTACCTCTGCTATTTATATCAATATGGTTGGTTGGGTCAATCATAAAAAGGCTGAGTTCATTTTCGTGACGTTCTCAAACAGAGGCAGGCATCAGTTCGATTTTTTCATCAACTATGTTTTCGATGTATCACATGGCGATTATCACGTTGTTGAGTCGCGCTTCGAAGACTTTGAAAAAAAGTAATAAAATGCACTGCTACCTGCATTATTAGCAGTTTACTCTCAATATATAAGCCACTTTGTCTAAAAAGCCTGCATTTATATGCCATTTTTACCGCATAATTAGTTTGGAACGCTTTTTAGTGTAGATAATCAAACTGAAAACCAATTAAAATGAACCTGAACAACTTTACCATCAAGGCACAGGAAATTGTACAGCAGGCACAGCAGCTTGCGTTCAATAACCAGAACCCAACTATCGAAACAGGGCACTTCCTTCAGGCTTTGCTGAATGACAATGACGGCCCTATTTCTTATCTGCTCAAAAAGAATAACGTAAATATCAGCTTCGTTGATACCAAGCTGAAAGAGCAAATAGCTAAGCTGCCTAAAATGACAAGCGGCGAACCGGCACAGAACATCAGCCGCGATGCCAACACACTTATATTAAAGACAGCCGGCATTCTAAAAACTTTCGGCGATGAGTTTGTTACACCCGAGCACCTGCTCATAGCAATGCTACAGGTAAACGATGATACCGGCAAACTGCTCAAGGATGCAGGGCTTACGGAGAAAGGGCTGGTGGCAGCGATAAAGGAACTCAAAAAAGGCAGCACTGTAAATTCACAGACCTCCGACCAGCAGTACAATGCGCTGCAGCGTTACGCCCGCAACCTCAACGAACTGGCCCGCGATGGCAAGCTCGATCCGGTTATCGGCCGGGACGAGGAAATCAGGCGCACACTACATATCCTCAGCCGCAGGTCAAAGAACAACCCCATACTGGTGGGTGAGCCGGGCGTGGGTAAAACAGCTATCGTAGAAGGCCTGGCGCACCGTATCATCAACGGTGATGTACCCGATAACCTTAAATCTAAAGTTATTTATGCCCTGGATATGGGCGCACTCATGGCCGGTGCCAAATACAGGGGCGAGTTTGAAGAAAGGCTGAAGGCTGTGATCAAGGAAGTGACCGACAGCGATGGCTCTGTGATCTTGTTCATAGATGAGATACACACGCTAATAGGTGCAGGTGCAATGGAAGGTGCGATGGATGCAGCCAACATACTCAAACCAGCCCTTGCCCGTGGCGAGCTGCGCGCCATCGGTGCCACTACCCTAAACGAATTTCAGAAGTACTTTGAGAAAGATAAGGCACTGGAAAGAAGGTTTCAAAAAGTATTTGTGGATGAACCAACTTCTGAAGATGCTATCTCAATACTCCGCGGCTTGAAGGACAGGTACGAAAGCCACCATCAGGTACGTATCAAGGATGAGGCCATTATTGCAGCCGTAGAATTATCCTCAAGGTATATTACAGATCGTTTTCTGCCCGATAAAGCCATTGACCTGATTGACGAAAGCGCCGCCAAGCTGAAGCTGGAACT
>OMJB01000093.1 GCA_900299255.1 Sphingobacteriales bacterium | reverse complement strand
TAAAATTTATTAGATAAATTTCTTACTTTGTACCCAAAAGAAACAGTATGGGCATGAAACCGATTGGATGGGCTGTATTCATTGTTTTTTGTTTGTTTGTCGTCAGTTGTAATACCACTGACAGTAAATCAACTGTTCCTGCCAGTGCTGGGATAGTTGATTCGGCACAGATTGATGGGGTTGCTGATGCGGCTTTTGCCGACAATCATACAGGTGCCGCAAAATATGCTGTTGTCAATTTTGATACCCGTAACATTGATACATTTTATGGGAGCCATGTTAAGCTTAGCCTTGACTCAAGATCCGTCAGCCTGAAAGTAAACCGGAGTAACGATAAGGATTCTGTTAGCAACGAGATTTTCGAATCCGTGATATATAACCACGGAATTTATTTAATCTACAAAGGAGTAAAGTACAAGTTTCAGCAGTTTCACTTTCATCATTCAAGTGAACATGCGGTAGATTCGGTAATTTATCCTATGGAACTTCATGTCGTATTTTATGATAGCCTCAGCAGTACACGAATGTATGTGTGCCGTTTGATTACACTGGGCGGGCGCGACGATCCCAATATTCAAAGCCTATGGAATCTGATTGCAGACAAAGGTAAAGAGCAAACGACTCCGTTCCTTTTTGATATTGAAACTTTCCTTCCGATGAAACTGATCAATCACTATTTCATTTACTCCGGTATCAACAGCAACAAAGGCAGAAAAGAGGAAGTTATATATTTTGTACTAAAAGAAAAGATGGTAATCAGCCTTGCTCAGATTGAACACTTTTCAAACTTAAAATGCGGTACAATTGAGAGCAGGCAGGTTATTACCAAGAAGTGCGTTTTTCAGTCTGTTGACTAAACAACACGTTTGCCCGCATCGTTTATAGGAAAGCAGCAAAATTTATGGCTGGTGTTATTTTTCTGCACGCAATCATTATAACTTAGCAATGACGCCCGGAACAATACGGTTACTGAAGCAGGAAGATAATTCGCAAATTGCGGCCGTGATTCGTGCTGTGCTCACTGAATTCAAAGCCAATAAGCCCGGTACAGTTTATTTTGATCCTACCACCGATGATCTCTTTAGCCTGTTCTCAACTCCCCATGCCGAGTACTTTGTATTTGAAGTAAACGGATTGGTAGCCGGTGGTGCGGGTGTGTTCCCTACATATGGATTGCCTGATAGATGTTGTGAATTGGTGAAGTTGTATTTGCTGCCGGAAGTGAGGGGGCATGGGTATGGCAAACTATTGATAGAGGTTTGTTTTGAGTCGGCGAGAAGATTGGGATATAAGCAGATGTACCTTGAAACTATGCCCGAACTTAAAATGGCCATGAGTCTTTACGAGCACTGCGGCTTCGAATATCTGGATGGGCCACTTGGTAACTCTGGCCACTTTGGTTGCGACCTCTGGATGCTGAAACTGCTATAATGTTACTTTACGAAACACCTCCCTCTCCTTTGGAGCGGGCCGGGGAGAGGCACTTACAGCTGCTCTCCCTGCTTTGCAATATTAAACCCGGCTTTTTCTATTAATTTCCGCTTTTTATCATCCCATAAAATAGGGTTGGTGTGGTTGAAGTGAATGAAATGGATCTTCGATTTTGTTTCGTTGCTTTCGTTTTTGAATAGTTCCATCGTTTCTTTTACCAACGGGTGCGGCACGCTGGCAAGGTTTCTGCCTGGCAAGTCGGTACTATCAAAAAACGTTGCATCTAGCAGTGCGATGTCCACGCTTTTTACCACATCAACTGTGTTCTTTTCCCACTTGTCCCATTTGTTGATGTCGGGTATAAACACGTACTTCTTTTTGGAGGTAATAATTTCGAAACCGGCAGTCTCTGAATATTCATCGCGGTGGGGCACCCGCAGGGTAAAAACATTTATGTTGTCACTCAGGTACAATGCCTCGTCTCCGCCGCGTTGGTGCTGGTCTTCTTTCAGCTCCGTGAGCTTTATGTTGTGCAGGCTCACCAGCTGGCTCCACGGCCCGTTAGTTTCCAGATATTGCTTCAGTTTCGGCAGCACATATACCGGCACGTCGTGTGTGCTCATAACTTCCTTACCCAGATCCATCAGCCCTGTGTAATGGCCTATATGTGCATGGGTTATGAATATGCCATCGGGCAGAAAGTTGTATTGCCCCTTTGTGAGTGTCTGAAAATAGTGGAGCTGGTACTTAATATCCGGCGTAGCCTCAAACAGCCACCATTTTTTTGATGCAGGGTCTACCAGTGCCAGAGATACCACATAACGGCGCATAGTTTCATCCTTCCATGCCATTGTGCAGCAGGCTCTGGTGCAGCCCAGGTGCGGGTAACCCCCATCCTGTGCTACACCCAGCACAAGTATATATGGCTCCTGACTGTTTTGGCCAACAGCATGAAACGCCATGACCCAACAAATCATTGCCAACAAAAAGTACTTCATCTTGCTTACTTAATGTTCCAGCGTTCCCAGATACCTTTCTGCATCCAGTGCGGCCATACAACCGCTGCCGGCAGCGCTAACTGCCTGGCGGTATATTTTGTCCTGTACATCACCGCAGGCAAATACCCCCGTTACATTTGTTCTGGTTGAGCCGGGCTGGGTAATCAGGTAGCCCTGGTCATCCATATCAAGTATGCCCTTGAACAGTTTAGAGTTCGGTTCGTGGCCTATTGCTACAAAGAATGCTTTTACCGGTATAGTTGATTCTTCCCCGGTTACATTGTTGCGTACTTTCACACTTTCTACTATATGCTCACCCTGTACTTCTACAGTATCGGTGCTCCAGTAAACTTTTATGTTGGCCGTCTTCAGCACGCGGTCCTGCATTACCTTACTGGCCCGCATTTCGGGCTTGCGCACCAGCATATGTACTGTTGTGCACAGTTTCGACAAGTACAGCGCCTCTTCACATGCAGTGTCGCCGGCACCTACTATTGCTACTTCATGATTCTTAAAGAAAAAACCATCGCATACGGCACATGCTGATACACCATGGCCGTTCAGTCGTTCTTCAGATTCCAGGCCCAGCCACTTGGCAGATGCTCCGGTTGCTATGATCACTGAATCTGCTTCTATCCATTTTTCTTCGTCAACCTCCACTCTGTGTGGATGGCTTGAAAAATCAACTTTTGTAATCATACCCCAGCGTATATCTGCACCCATGCGCTGCGCCTGCTGCTCAAAATCAATCATCATCTGCGGGCCCATTATTCCGTTGGGGTATCCCGGATAATTTTCTACTTCGGTAGTTATGGTCAGCTGACCTCCGGGCTGCAGTCCCTGGTACAGCACTGGTTTAAGATTTGCCCTTGCTGCGTATATAGCTGCGGTATATCCCGCCGGACCTGATCCTATAATCAGGCAATGCACTTTTTCTATATCACTCATTTTTAGTTGTTGTTTTTTAATTAAATCGGCATTAAAGATGCAAAAGAAAAACTATTGCTTCAAATATCGGATTTGATAATAGTTTATCGTTTTTGCCTACTTTTTTTACTTTTCCTCAGGGTACAGGTTAGGGCACCACTTTGGTGATAGATACACTTCCGTAACCAGCCCACACTCCCAGCGCACCGTTAGTAATATTTGACTGCACATTAATTGGGGATGAAAACGGATTCCCCAGTGCATTCTGTGCAAAGGCGTAAGTATTCCAGAAATCGTAAACTCCCTTGTCTATCTGGCACCATTTTACTGTTACCGTGTCGCCCGGGAAGAAATAACGCAGTGAGTCTTCGTTTTTTATGTCTCTGTTTTTCACATATCCTCCCAGCAAAGGTATCTGCGTCAGTTTCTGTCCGTTTACCACCTGGTCGTTATACTGGTCAGATGCAAAAAACTGCTGGCTGTTTCTTTTAGTGAAATACCGCGTATAGTTGCCCGGCGTATCAGGGTCTGTAAAATTCACAAATATTTGCTTGCCACTATCAGGTGTTTTGGTTCTTTTAAAAAGTGGCGTGTCGAACCACATAGAGTCAATTCCTTTCAGGCTTGGGATCTTTGTAGAAGAGGTATAGGTCGTGCCATTGTAAGTAATGGTCAGATTGTAAATGGTTCCCGGTACGCCCACCATAGGGTCGGTCGTGTCTATTGAATAAACGTAAAGTTTATTACCATTGCTTCCGGTATCCAAGGTATACTCTTTCAGTGTCACGGTTTTTGTGCCGTCAGATACTTTAATTACCGCACCATGCAGAAAACTGGCTTCAAGCGTGGCAAGGTCCACGGTTGAAAAAAAACCAATGGTAGAAGTTAAAAAAACATACGGTGGCAACCCGTTTTCAATCGCTCCCTGCACTACAGGTGTAGTCGGGGAACTGCCTAGATTGATATGCACTTCTTTCTCGCAGGAAAACAACAGCAACGAGAACAGAACTGCAACGGAAAAGAAAACTGAATTGAATTTTATGTGGTGCATAGAGTTACTCCTAAAAGCGCAAAGGTAACTAAGTCTGCCCAGACAGTAAGGCTCCGATATGTACCACATTTGTTAATTTACATATCTGCCTTCAGGGCTATACATAACCGGCAGTATCTTATGGTATTTTTCAAAATAATCATAGCCATATTTCAGCTCAGACCAGAATTCCTGGTATTCCAGATTTTTGGAAAATTCATGTGCCAGATAGTTTACGCCATTTTTTGTCATCCTTGTAGGAAAAATATGAACAGGAATAAACTCTTGTCCGTTCAGTTTTGCATTCAGACAGATGGTGTACAGTTCCTTTATGCCCTCATCTGTCATTGGCATGCATCCTATGGTTACACAGCCGCCGTGTATGTATATCTCCCCGCCCAGATCAGGCTTTCCCTGTATCTGGTCTGAGTAATTAGGATAGCTCAGCTGCATAGAAAGGTAGTAGTCGCTTTTGGGGTTGAAATCCTCAATGAAATAGTAGCCCTCGGGTACCTGCCTGTCGCCCTGCATTCTTTTGGGCCCCAGCTTACCCGACATGGCACATATGCGGTATGTTTTTATCAGTTTGTATTCACTCGTTTCATTGTTCCTGGCCCATAGCTCCAGTTCGTTTTGCGATTTGAACGCGCGGAGATAAATATCGTTTGGTGGATAGTTAATCCCCTTTTTTTTGAATTGTCTGGCTATCGAGTCGGTGTATTTTTTGCCGGCTTCTGCTACTCTGCTAAACGAATATTGATAATTTTTAAAGTCGGCATGCTCCTGCTGCGCACCTGCATTATATGACAGCAGCATTACTAAGCCCAAAAGCCCAATAATGCCATTTAGTTTAATGTTGCGCAAACTGATGTTATGATTAACTCCCATGATCTGCATACAATGTCAACAGTTAATTCAATTTCAGGCTAAGTTACTACGGATGGTCAAATCTGCAACTTATAGGCATTCTACGGGCCGTTATCCGTTATTTCAGTCGTTTTATGCTTAATTTTGCTGCCCCTGATTACAAAATGAGTAAAAAGGTTGCTTTTCATACACTGGGTTGTAAACTCAACTATTCAGAAACCAGTACCCTAAGCAGGGTGCTGGAGGCAGATGGCTTTGTTAAAACAGAGTTTAACGATACAGCTGATGTATATGTCATCAACACCTGTTCAGTAACCGAAAATGCCGATAAGGAATGCCGTTACATAGTGCGTGGAATCCAGCGCCGGGCTCCCGAAGCCATGGTGGTGGTTACCGGCTGTTATGCACAGCTCAAGCCTCAGGAAATTGCGCAGATACAAGGTGTTGACCTGGTACTGGGCGCATCAGAGAAGTTCAATCTGCCGGTTCACCTCAAGGAACTAAGCAAGGGTGCCGCTGATAAAGGCGGGGCAAAGATTTGCTCATGCGATATTGAGGAAGTTGAAGGGTTTCATAGTTCCTATTCGTTGAATGACCGAACACGTACTTTTCTCAAAGTGCAGGACGGATGCGACTACAACTGCAGCTTTTGTACTATTCCGCTGGCGCGCGGGCATAGCAGAAGCGATAGCATAGAGGGAGTCGTTCGTAATATGCAGGAACTGGCCGCCACAGGTACCAGGGAGATTGTGCTTACCGGTATCAATCTGGGTGATTTCGGAAAAGGTACAGAAGGGGGCAAGACAAAGGAAACAACATTTTACGATCTGGTGCGTGCAGCCGATGAAGTAGAAGGAATAGAGCGGATTCGCATATCGTCTATTGAACCTAATCTGCTCACTGACGAGATTATTGAATTTGTTGCTCAGTCAAAAAGGTTTATGCCTCACTTTCATATACCCCTGCAGAGCGGCAGTAATAAGATTCTGGCAGCCATGCGGCGCCGGTACAGGCGTGAGCTGTACGAAGGCCGTGTCAGTTACATTAAACAGCTGATTCCGCATTGCTGCATTGGTGCTGATGTTATTGTTGGTTTTCCGGGCGAGAGTGATGAAGATTTTATGGAGACCTTCAATTTTCTGCACAGCCTCGATGTTTCCTATCTACATGTGTTTACCTATTCTGAGCGGGCTGATACACTGGCGGCAGGCCTACAGCCGGTTGTGCCCATGCATGTCAGAAATGAGCGCAATAAAAGGCTGCGAACACTCTCATATCAGAAGATGCAGTATTTTGCAGCACAGCACAGCGGGCAGCAGCGTAAGGTGCTGTTTGAAAACGCTTCTAAGTCGGGTGTTATGGATGGCTATACCGATAACTACATTAAAGTGCAGGCTCCCTTCAGGGCTGAGTGGGAAAACAACATCGTAGACTGGGTATTGTAACTGCGTTTGCGGCTCTTAAATTTTCGGGCCGAAAATCTCAATATTTTCCAGCACGGTTTTTTCAGTATAGGCCATAACAGCTGCATCAAATTCCGGGCCTTTATCGAACATTACTTTTACTTCTATCGGCAATACTGCTATTGTTATGCCCCATGCCTGTAGTTTTTCCAGATGCAGGTAAAGGCGTGCCGCATCTTTGTCGGTAGTTACAATTATTTTGTCTTGTACATTCCAGTTGTTGTAGGCCTCGTGTATCTCTTCCAGGTCAGTCGATACAAAGTAATGATGGTCGCTGTAGGTGAGGGAATGCACATCGGCAGCATTGGCTTTCAAAAAAGCAATCAGCGGCTCAGGCCGTGCAATACCGCATACAAGTATGATGTTTTTGCCGCCAATCATCACGGGTTCGCGGGTCAGCAGATTGTAAGGCATGGTATAGTGTATGCAGGTAAAGAATACCTGCTGGTGCGGCAAGGGGGCAATAGCCTTAACTATTGCATCTGCTTCTGCGGGCTTTAGTGCTGGTGGGCATTTTGAAACCACAATGATGTTGGCCCGTTTACTCGAGCTTCTGCTTTCCCTGAGGTTGCCAAAAGGTAGTATGTGGTCTTTGTAAAACGGTTTGGCGTAATCAGTGATGAGTATATTCAGGCCTGCCCTTACTGACCTGTGCTGATAAGCATCATCGAGTAGTATCACGTCAATATCAGGCCTGCGCTGCAGCAGTGCGGGTATGCCTGTCATGCGCTCTTCTGCAACGCTCACAGCAAGCTCCGGAAACTTCAGAAAATACTGCATCGGTTCGTCGCCAATCCTGAGTGCATTTGTATGCGCATCCGCTAGTATAAATCCTTGAGTGTGGCGCTTGTAACCTCTGCTCATGGTGGCCACCTTAAACCGGTACTGCAGCAGGCGGATCAGGTATTCTACATGCGGTGTCTTGCCTGTGCCACCGGTCGAAAGGTTGCCGATGGTGATGACAGGTACACTGAATTCGATAGAGTTGAAAAATTTGACGTCGTACAGGCGGTTGCGCAGCCACACTATTGCACCGTACAGCAGGGCAACAGGGTAGAGAAGTATCCGCACCACTGAAAATATATAGTAAAGGATGTTTCTGGTTTCCATTGGGAATGCAAAGAACGGGAATTTTAGTCATTAAGTCGTGAGTCGTAAGTTGTGAGTTGTAAGTCGATCCAGTTGTTAAAACCCGGTAAATGGAGTTCTTAATTCCTTTTGTAAATTGCGGCTATGAACTGGATTCAGCATCCCCTTATACTTGAAGGCGAAAAAGTGAAACTGGTGCCACTCGAAAATGCTCATTTCGACGAGCTGATGGCCGTTGGGCGCCAGGAAAAGATTTGGGAGTTTATGTCTATTAACGGAGCTGATTCCGCCCGGCTGTTGCTGCACCTTAAAAGTGCTGTACTGAAAAGAGGTACCGGTGAGCAGTATCCGTTTACTGTAATAGATAAAAGTGCAAATAAAATAATTGGCTCTACTCTGTTGCACAATATCTATCCTGAGCATAGAAAGCTGGAAATAGGCTGGACATGGTACGACCCTTCCTACTGGCGCACTGGGCTTAACAGGGAGTGTAAGCTGCTGCTGCTCGCTCATTGTTTTGAGGTGCTGCAAACCGTTCGTGTGCAGCTACAGGCAGATGAAAATAATCTGCGCAGCAGAACAGCGATACTTGGTATAGGAGCTACTTTTGAAGGAATCATGAGAAAGGAACGCATCAGGGCAAATGGCGTATTCCGTAATACAGCCATGTACAGCATTCTTGATGATGAGTGGCCTGCTGTCAAGTCATTGCTCGAAACTTCTTTGCGCCGCCTGTAAGCAAAAAAATATCTACAGCACGCTGCAGGTATTTCAGGTGTTGTTTTGGTTGAACACTATTTGCGTTTCAATGAATCTGTCTTTCTGGGTAATGAGTCCACACTAACCATTGGTGAAATTTTACCCATGTGGCAGGTTACGCAGCTGATCTGTTCAAGCGCGTGGTCACCCCCTTTCATTTTGCTCAGGTAATTTTCGTTGATGCCCTGCACCATAAGCATCATATTGCGGGCAATATTTTTCTCTGGTTTGGCATCCGATGCAAAATCAAACTTTGGCCGGTCTCTGCCCGGCACTGGCTCCGACACGTGGCAAAAACCGCACCTTACGCCCAACGCCATAGAGTAGTTGCGCATCAGTTTGTGCAATTCCTCTTCCGATATGTCTTTAGGCAGTATTTTCAGGTTCACCGGTTTGTCGTCATCGTGCCTGGCTTTAGGCACAAAACTTTGCATAAATATGATGGAGCAGCTAAGTGCCGCTGCTACCAGAAGTTTTTTGTTTGTATACATCTTGTGTTTTTTAGAATTTAAAGATAGCAGGTTTATTTGATTTTGGTAGCTACGGGCGTTCACCGGCATAAAACCGTCTGAAGAATCTTTTCAGGCAATTTTTGGGGCTTGATTTGCCAGTTATTTGGCATATTTTTTTACACAGGCTAAGGGTTGGATTTCGAATAGTTAAAAACAATATGTGGGTTTAAGACTAACATTTTTGTAAAAGTAGACGCCTCATAGAAAGCAGGCATAGTTAACTTATTAGGGGTTTTATCTAATTGTGGAAAAAATTTGAAACCAAAATTTTGTTTTTTTTAAGAAACAGCCTACATTGCGTAATTAATTCTTAAATTGGTATAGTATATTTTATATTTAAGTTGTAAACTTTTCTTTTTTATCTATTAAACAACAGGCAGAATGAAACGATTCTACTTTACAAAACTGATAACCCCCATCGTATTCCTATTGGGATTGGCCCTGACTTCCGTTGGCCAAACTACTTATTCCACGCCGGGCACGTATACCTATACGGTAGGTACAGGTGTTACCACTATTGCAGTTGATGTAGTAGGCGGTAAAGGTGGCAACTCCAGCACTGGTTCTACCGGTGGTAAAGGAGGCCGCGTAACCTGTAACCTGGCTGTATCATCAGGCCAGATACTCACAATCAATGTGGGCGGTGCAGGTGGTAACTCAGGTGCTCCAACGGGTGGTGCAAACGGTACCTCTGGTGGTGCTCAGGGTGGCAACGGCAACGGCAATGGTGGCGGTGGCGGTGGCTCATCAGATATTCGTACAGGCGGAACGGCTCTGGCCAATCGTATCGTTGTTGCCGGCGGCGGCGGCGGTGCTGGTTATAACTGTGGCAGCAATCAGGAGTGGGGCGGCGACGGCGGTGGTATACTCGGTGCTACTGGTGCTCAGTGTAATGCTGTAAGCACTTGCCTTTGCGGACAAGGTGGCTCGCAGACTGCAGGCGGCCTTGGTGCAACTTGTTATGGATCTCCATCCGGATCGCTTGGCGCAGGTGCCAGCAACACTGCTACTGCTTACTGCGGCGGTGGCGGCGGTGGATACTACGGTGGCGGCGCTGGCCAGTATGGCGGCGGCGGCGGTGGTTCTAACTACCCTGCAGCTAACGGCAGTATTGTAAGCAGCCTCGTAAATACACAAGGTTTCAATAGCACAGGTAATGGTTATGTTATTATATTTGGGCCTACGCTTACAGCAAGCCCTTCATCTTTGACGTTTGGCCCTCAGACAATGGGTACCACTTCTGTGCCTCCTCAATTTGTAACTATCGCAGGCACATTCATGGGGTCAAGCCCTTTAACTGTTACTGCACCTTCTTGTTTTACTATTTCTCTCGATGGTGTTACCTGGAGCAGCTCTTTAACTCTTTCTTATACACCGCCAACTCTGGCTAACACCAATATCTACGTTAAGTTTACTCCTTGCTCTGTAGGGTTGAACTCAGGTAATATCGTAGTTACAGGCGGCGGTTTAACACCAACCAATATTGGTGTTTCAGGTACTGGCGCTAACCTGTGTACTGGTACGCCATCGGCAGGCGCTGCGCAGGTATTCCCTTCATCTGGAGGCAGCCTGACTTCGTTTAATTTGTTCCTTTTGGGTGCTTCTGCTTCTGGTGGCCTTACCTATCAGTGGCAGTCTTCACCAACTGGTGGTGCCGGTACCTGGACTGATATTCCCGGTGCAGTACTTTCAACTTATACATTTAACGGTATTACTGCTAATACATTCTTCCGTTGCAACATAACTTGCCCTGGTGGTTCTACTGTATCTTCAGTACCTACCAGTGCTACATTAGCAGGGATGGCACCTTCAAGCTGTGCGCCTACTGCCGGCACCAATGTGTTGTCAAACAATTTCTGTGTCAGCACTCCTGCTACACCGTTTTTCCTGCAGGGTGATGGTTCGACATCTATAACTGATGCCACCGATCCTAACCTTTCTCCGGCAATTCACTATTATGATAAAACTGGTACGCTGAGTTGTAATTTAAGTATAGGTACAGCATATCCTCCCACAAATTGTAATATCGCAGCTGGCGGCGGTAACGTTACTTCCGTGCAGCTTTGGATAGATTTTAACAATGACGGTTCATTTGCGCCATCTGAGTCTGTTGGTGGTATACCAAGCTATACAACTGGCGTTCCGCATCCGGCTATTACTATTCCAGGTAATGTATCGCCTGGTAAATACCGTTTGAGGGTCATTACCACATATGCTCTTGCAAATAATGCTGCACAGCCTCAGTATCCAAATATTCCACCATGCCCAACGGCCAGCGTTAGCTATGCTGATACAAGGGATTATGCTGTAAATATTACTTTCCCGATTTGCTCAGGTACACCGGGCGCAGGTATTACTGATGCATCTCCTACTTCTTCATGTTCGGCATTCAGCCCTACTTTATTCAGCGTAGGTGCACAGCAGGGCCCGGGCTTAAGCTATCAGTGGATGATTTCGCCTTCAGGTTCATCATTTACGCCTGTAGCTGGTGCAACTAACTTGGTTTATTCACCATCTATTACTGCACTGGGTACTATATATTATTTATGCAAAACAACCTGTGCTAACGGTGGTGGTACTGCAAGCTCAAATGTGCAGACAATTACATTGAATGCGCCTCCGGCAGCTATCTCTCCAACTACTCCAAGTGTTTGTACAGGCTTGTTTACTTCACTTGCTTCGTCTCCGGGTGGTGGTACGTGGTCTACAGGCAATTCATCAATTGCTACTGCTAATTCTATTTCAGGTGCAATTACTGGTGTAGCGGTTGGTGTTACTACTGTTACGTACACACTGCCTACAGGCTGCTTTGCTTCATCAACATTTAGCGTAAATCAGCTGCCTGGCCCAATAACTGGTTCGCTTTCTGTGTGTGCTGGTACAACTACCACACTCACTAATTCTATCCTAGGCGGAACTTGGAATGTAACTCCTCCTACTGTTGCTACTATTACTTCTCCTGCAGGCGTACTTTCTGCTTTGTCAGGCGGTTCGGCTAACGTAAACTATACATTGCCTACCGGTTGTTCGATTGGTGCTGTTGTAACAGTTAATGCTCTGCCTACTTTGTTTATAACTTCGTTTACCGGCTCTAACAACTATTGCTCCGGAAGCCCCAGCACATGTGGCCTTGTTCTATCCGGTTCTCAGGTAGGTGTTACTTATCAGCCAGTACTCGGCGGTTCGCCTGTAGGCGCCCCTCTGGCGGGCACTGGCGGGCCTTTGAGTTTTGGTATTATTACAACACCTGGTACGTACACAGTGTTCGCAACAAACAATGCAACCGGTTGTGGCCGTCTGATGGTAAGCTCTGTAGTAGTTTCAATCAATCCATTGCCATTGGTTCAGACCGTGAGCGGTGGTGGTAGTTTCTGTGCTGGCGGTGCTGGATTGTCTGTTTGCCTTTCAGGTTCTGAATTGGGCGTAAGGTATGACCTCTATAATGGTCCAACTCTTGTTACTACGCTTGTTGGTACTGGTAGTGCATTCTGCTTCCCTGGTATTAACGTAGCTGGTATATATACGGTTAAAGCAACCAATATCCTGACTGGCTGTACACGTAATATGACCGGCTCTGCAACAATTACCATCAACCCGCAGCCTACTATATTTAATATGACCGGCGGCGGCGGATATTGTTCAGGTGGTTCAGGTGTACCAGTTGGCCTTGACTTCTCAAATACAGGTATTAACTACCAGTTGTTTAAAGACGGTACAAGTATGGGCCCGGGTGGGCTTCTGGCTGGTACTGGCCTTCCTCTGAGCTTTGGATTCTTTACAACACCGGGTACTTATACCGTTGTTGCCACTAATGCAAGCACAGGATGTACTTCTTCAATGGCTGGTGCTTCAGTTGTGATAATCAACCCGCTTCCTACTGTTTATTCAGTAACCGGCGGCGGCAACTATTGTGCAGGTGGCCTGGGTATGGATGTTTCTATATCTGGTTCTGACATAGGTATAAATTACCAGTTGTACCTGGGTGGTTCAGCTCTTGGTTCACCAATAGCAGGAACCGGCCTTGGCCTTTCTTTCGGAAACCAGACAGCTTCAGGTGTTTACACAGTTGTTGCAACTGATATTACTACGGGTTGCACAGCACCAATGTCTGGTTCTGCAACTATAGCAGTGTTGCCTTTGCCTCCGGTGTACAATGTAACCGGTGGCGGTAATTTCTGTATAGGCGGTGCAGGTGTTCCTGTTGGGCTCAGCGGTTGCACATCTGGTATGAGTTACCAGTTGTATAATGGTGGTACAATAGTAGGAACTCCGGTTATCTGCTCAGGCAGCTCATTAAGTTTTGGTTTACAGACTGTTACTGGTGTTTATGTTGTAGAAGCAACTAACCTGGCTACCGGTTGTAAAAATATAATGAATGGTGTGGCTACAGTTGGCGCTAATCCGCTTCCTGTTCCATATAATGTAACTGGCACTGGCAATTATTGTGCCGGCGGTGCTGGTGTTGCAGTTGGCCTTGATTTCTCTTCTACAGGTATTACCTACCAGCTTAAGAGAGGTACAACGCTGATTGGCGCGCCGGTTTCTGGTTCAGGTGCACCAATTAACTTTGGCCTGCAGACATTAGCAGGAACATACACAGTTGTGGCAACTAATGTTACAACAGGTTGTGTGAACAACATGAATGGAAGTGCTGTAATTGGTATCAATCCATTGCCTGCAGTTCATACAGTTACTGGCGGTGGTTCATTCTGCGCCGGTGGTTCTGGTGTTGCTGTTTCTCTGAATGGTTCTAATTCTGGCATTGACTATCAGCTATACCTCGGTGTATTGCCAGTGGGCAGTGTAATGTCAGGAACGGGTTCCGTTATCAACTTCGGTTTGCAGACAGGTGCTGGTACTTACGTTGTAAAAGCAACTGATGCAGCAACTGGTTGTACTGCGTTTATGTCTGGTGGCGTGGTTGTTAACGTTAATCCTCTGCCAACCGTATTTACTATGACTGGTGGTGGTATCTACTGTGCAGGTGGTACTGGTGTTCGTGTTGGCCTGAGTGGTTCAGCTGGTGGCATCAAATATCAGCTGGTACGTGATGGCGTAAATACAGGAACTCCTTTCACTGGTACTGGATATGCTATAGACTTCGGCCTGCAGATTACTCCGGGTACTTATACGGTAGTAGCTACAAATAATACTTCACATTGCACAAACAATATGGCAGGTGCCGTTGTTGTGGCAGCTAATGCATTGCCGGTGGCATTCAATGTTACTGGTGGCGGTAATTACTGCGTGGGTGGTACAGGCGTTAATGTTGGTTTGAGCGGTTCTGATATCAGCATTGACTATCAGTTATACATGGGCACAACACCGGTTGGTGCTCCAATTGCTGGTACAGGTGGCGCACTTGATTTCGGCCCTCAGGTTGCTGCAGGTATCTATACAGTAAAAGCAACTAACAGTGTTATCGGTTGTACAAACACTATGACCGGCAGTGTTCACGTTGGTATAAATCCGTTGCCAACTGCTTATACAGTGTCTGGCGGTGGTAACTTCTGTGTTGGTGGTTCAGGTGTTCATGTTTTCCTGAATGTTACTGACCCTGGTGTAGACTATACACTGTACACAGGCGGTTCTGCTGTTGGAACATTAGCAGGTACTGGTTCAACCATTGACTTTGGTTTACAGACTACAATTGGCAGCTACACTGTAGTTGCTAATAATCCGGCTACTACTTGCTCTAATAATATGACAGGAAGTGCAACAATCGGATATAATCCATTGCCGGTTGCAAACAATGTAACTGGTGGCGGTTCTTATTGCGCAGGCGGCAGCGGTGTTGCAGTTGGCCTGGATGCTTCTGAAACAGGTGTTAAATACCAGCTGTTCAATGGCACAACTGGTGTGGGAATGCCGGTAAATGGTACTGGTTCTTCAATATCTTTTGGTTTGCAGGTGTTGTCAGGTTCTTACACTGTAGTTGCAACTAACAATTCTACTACATGTACCAACAACCAGAATGGTTCAGCTACTATTACTATCAACGCTTTACCAACACTTTACAGTGTAACAGGCGGTGGTAACTATTGCGAAACAGGTTTGGGTGTTCATGTTGGCCTGAGTGGTTCTGAATCAGGTGTTAACTATCTGCTGTATCATGGGCCTTCACCAGTAGGTATTCCGGTTCCTGGCACAGGTGGTACAATTGACCTTGGCTTACAGTCTGATGCAGGCGTTTATACAGTAGTAGCAACCAATGGTACTACTACATGTACTCAGGGAATGACTGGCAGCACAATTGTAAATATCCTGCCTATCCGTATCCCACACGTTACAATTAATCCAAGCGTGCCTGGCACAGTTTGTGTGGGCCAGAATGTAAACTTCACAGTGGCTCCTGTTAACGGCGGTACTGCTCCAACCTATCAGTGGAGAGTAAACGGTATCAACTCAGGTGTCAGCAATACATTCAACTACATTCCTCTTGATGGTGATGTTGTTACAGTAACTATCCACAGTAATGCTGAATGTGCTCACCCAGACACCGGTTCTGCATCTCAGACAATGGTGGTAAGCGCAATGCAGATGCCTTCTGCTACAGTTTCTGTAAATCCTGGAACACTGGTTTGTAACGGTTCAACTGCTACTTATACTGCACATACAGTGTATGGCGGAACTGCTCCTAACCTGATCTGGATTAAGAATGGTTCAGCTATCACAACTGGCCCTTCTTACACTTATGCCCCAGTTAACGGTGATATCGTAACATTAATGCTGGGTAGCGACTTCAACTGCCGCCTTGCTGATACGGTGTTCAGTGCTCCTGTTACTATGACAGTTCAGAATCCTGTATTGCCAACCGTAGCTGTGAGTGCTAATCCGGGTACAAACCTGAGTGTTGGCCAGTCAGTAACATTTACAGTTACTTCTACTAACTCAGGCCCTGCTCCAACTTATCAGTGGGTTATTAATTCAACTCCTGTAGTGGGTGCTACCAATCCTACTTTCACTACTTCAACTTTGGCTAACAAAGATTCTGTAAGCTGCGAAGTAACCGGAATATGTGGAATGGTTGGATTTAATGCTGTGAAAGTTAACGTTGGCCGCCTGGGTGTCAACCAGTTGAGCACCAACAACATCGATGTGAAACTTGTGCCAAACCCGAACAAAGGCGAGTTCAGCCTGAAGGGTATTGTTGCCGCGGGTAATGATGAAGAAGTTGCTCTTGAGGTAACTAACATGCTGGGCCAGGTTGTTTATACTGGTAAAACAATGTTGCAGAATGGTATGATCAACGAAAATGTAAAACTGAATAACTCATTGGCTAACGGAATGTACATATTGAACCTCCGTTCTGCTGCTGGTAATACAGTATTCCACTTCGTTATCGAACAATAATAGTTTACCTTACGAACATAAAAACAAAAGTGGCCTTCTGGGCCACTTTTGTTTTATAATTACCTCCACAGCTATATGATGTTGAGCTTGGCTGTAACTGTTATTTTTGACAAAGAGAACTGGTGTCAATTGGACATTCTTCTTCAGCTATTGACTGTACAGCTTCATTAGGCGTTAGAGCTTTCTGTCTTTTTTACCATTGATATTATTCAGCAGCCCATCGGGGGGGCAATTGTATACATACCTTGAACGGTTATTTTCTTTTATTTGGGCTGAATATTCGAAACTTCAGAGTTCGTGTTGTTATTTTTCGTATATTTAAGGTTACTTCTGTACTGCATAGGCCACTGTATGAGCGGCGATGCAGATATATGGAAAGTACAGGCATGAAAAGATATCTGATCCTAATACTCCTATCACTTTGTAGCGCCGCAGCCCGCTCGCAAACGGCTGCTTCCTATGGGTTTTCTGCCTTTACCACAACTTATTCCAGTATTGCTGGTACCGGTACCGTGGTGCCGTCAATAATCTGTGATGACTGTACCCAGATTAACATCCCTATCGGATTTACCTTTAACTTTTGCGGGACGAATTACAACAGCCTTTCTGCCACGTCAAATGGCTATTTATCGTTGGCAAATTCTACTGCTTATACCTATATCAACGTAAGTGCAAACATTGTCAGTGCAGGTATGCTCTTCGCATACTGGGATGACCTGGAAGGGTTTCCAACCATTCCCAGTACAGCCTACTACAAAACATCTGGAACTGCACCTAACCGTGTTTTTACTTTTGAGTGGAAGGATTTCGGCACATGGTTTGGCACATCTACTTGTACTTCATGCCCTGCCAATATCCAGATCAAACTGTATGAAACTTCCAACTTAATTGATTTCATTTACGGGCCATCTACTTATACAGGCAGGACGGCTTCAATAGGCATTGCAAACAGTGTTACCGACTGGCAGACACTCAATGACATATCCGGCAGCCCAACGCCTTCATCCACTGTATTTTATTCTTTGCTACCCAATAGCCCTGCCAATGGCCAGGTGTACCGCTGGGGCAGCAACTGTGGGGGGACGCCTGTAACTGGAAGTGTCAGTGCATTGCCTGTTTCGGGTTGCGGCACTTTTACTTCCATTTTGTCCCTGCCTTCTTCTTCAGTTGGTACAGGGCTGTCGTACCAGTGGGAGTCATCGCCTGATAATATTTCGTGGGCAATAATACCAGGTGCCACCGGGGCTACCTACCCGGCAACTATTTCTGTTTCTACATATTTCCGCTGTACCATGACCTGTGCCTATGGAGGAGTATCTGCAGTGTCGCCTTCCTTTTTGCTGGTGAGTAACCCACTGCCTGCTCCGGTTTCGGGTTCATCCACTTTTTGCCCTTTTGCACCTGTTACGTTCACATGCCCGTCGCCTGGCGGTACCTGGAGCAGTAGTAATACAGCAGCAGCAGTTGTTAGTTCGTCAACGGGCATTGTCACAGGGGTGTCACCGGGAGTTTCAATCATCAGTTATACATTGCCGACAGGTTGCGCAGCAACAAAGCCTGTAACTGTGGTGCCGGCTCCTGTTTCCATCTCGGGCCCAGCTACCGTGTGTACCGGTGCTGCTGTTACGCTCACGGATGCAATGACTGGCGGTTCCTGGACAGGCAGCAATCCTGCTATTGCTTCTGTTGGTGCTGCCTCTGGTGCGGTAACCGGTATTGCCCCGGGTTTAGTTACTATAACTTATACACTTGGAGGTTGCAGTGTTTACCGCACAGAAATCGTAATAGCGGCTCCAGCCGCCATTACTGGCCCGTCAGAAATATGCCTCACCTCCACCGTTCCATTCGTGGATTCAACACCCGGCGGTACATGGTCTACCAGCAGTACATCACTGGCAATTGCAGGGTCATCTACAGGTATGATTACCGGTACCGGTACAGGATTGGTTACTATTTCTTACACTACGCCCGGCGGCTGCTACGCTTTGTCCGTTGTTTCGGTAGATCCGTTGCCTGTGGCCATTACGGGTTCCCCGTCAGTTTGTGTGGGCCTTTCATCCACTTTGTCTTGCCCCGGTGGCGGCACATGGTCCAGTACCAACCCCGCCACAGCATCTGTGGGTTCAGCCACAGGCATATTAACCGGTGTTAGTGCTGGGCCAGTCACGATTGTGTACACATTGCCTACAGGCTGTTCCTCATCAATAGGCATAACGGTATTGCCACCACCCGCGCCAATAACAGGTAGTTCGGTTTTGTGCGTGGGGGCATTGGGTTCACTGGCTGATGCTACTCCTGGCGGCACCTGGACAAGCAGCAACCCGGCAATTGCTTCTATACATAGCCTGTTTGGCATTGATACCGGCCGCTCGGTAGGCGTTACGTCAATATCTTATACAATTGGCACAGGTTGTTTCTCAACAATGACAGTAACAGTTAATGCACCTCCGGCACCTATTACAGGTGCCCCATGCGTTATTATAGGCAGTTCTACCGCACTTGCCAGTGCTGGAGGCAGTTCCTGGAGCTCAGGAAGTTCTTCGGTTGTTACTGTTGGTTCTGGATCCGGCGTTGTTACGGGTGTCGCTGTGGGCGTAGATAACATTACCTGTTTCAGCTCATCGGGCTGTTATGTTACTGTGCCTGTAACAGTCAATCCCGTTCCCGCTCCTATAGCCGGTACACACCTGCTTTGTGCAGGCCTCACCACTACACTTACAGATGCGGCTCCCGGCGGCACATGGTCCAGCAGTAATCCTGCTGTGGCTTTCATAGGTTCGTCCACGGGTTTTGTTACCGCAGCCGGGGCAGGGGTAACAGCCATATTCTACACGCTGCCCGGAGGGTGTACCGGCCCACCAACCACATTTTCACTGACCGTAAATGCATCACCTACAGCCATTGCCGGGGGCAACCGTGTTTGCCAGGGTTCAAATATTACATTGTCTAACCTAACGCCCGGCGGCACATGGACGAGCAGTGCGCCTGGTATTGCCCCTGTTAGCACCACTGGTTTGGTCAATGGTATTGCGCTGGGCACTGCTGTAATTACTTATTCATTTGGTGCCAGCTGTTACGCTACGCAGCCGGTTACAGTCAATCCTATGCCCGGCATTATCACAGGTTCCGGTACAGTCTGCAGCGCTAGCAGTATTACATTGAGCTGTTCAGGCGGCGGCACTTGGATCAGCACTATGCCGCCTGTTGCCGCTGTTGATTCTTTAACCGGAGTTGTAACAGGCAGTGCTGTAGGCACCACCACCATTATCTATACGTTGCCCACAACCTGTTCAAGCACACGAATAATCACGGTGAGCCCCGTGCCTGCATCCATTGCCGGGCCATTATCGGTTTGCCGCGGAGCATCCATTACTTTGTCTGACCCTACACCGGGCGGCATATGGTCGAGTTCATTGCTGCCTGTGGCAACAATTGGTTCACTCAGTGGTATTGTCTCGGGCATTGCCACAGGCACTTCAATGATATCATATACGCTTAGCACTGGTTGTTTTGTGGCCAGGGCAGTTTCAGTAACCACTGCGCCGGGACCTGTTACTGGTACATTGCGCACCTGTGTGGCGCAGAGTACCACACTCGGCAATTCGGTACCCGGAGGTGTATGGGTAAGTGCCACTCCATCCGTTGCAACAGCCGGTTCACTTACCGGTAGTATCACAGGTGTTGCCTCAGGTACTGCTGTTATTACCTACTCATTAGGCACCGGTTGCAATGTAGCGGCTTCAGTTACTGTAAATCCTTCACCGGCACTCGTTACGGGGCCATCTCAGGTGTGTGCAGGCAGTACCATCACGCTGGCCGACGCATCAATTGGCGGTACATGGAGCAGCAGCTCAGTATTGACGGCCGGAGTAGGGTCACTTACGGGCATCGTAAACGGAATAACAGCAGGGGTTGCCAATATTAGCTACACGGTGCCGTCAGGCTGTTCGGCAGTAAAGGCTGTAACTGTTATGGGCTTGCCTGCACCTATATCCGGTGCATTATCTGTTTGTGTTGATGCGTCTGCACTGCTTACCGATACTGTAACCGGCGGCACCTGGGCCAGCAGTGCTCCCGCAATTGCATTAATAGGGTCATTGACTGGAATGGTGTCGGGCATAACTGCAGGTGTGGCAACAATAACATACCGGCTGCCAACCGGCTGTTATATAACCACGCCAGTTACTGTAAATCCACATCCACCTGCTATTACAGGCAGTGCTTTGCTTTGCATTGGTAATTTCAGCCTGCTCAGTGACATTTCATCCGGTGGCCTGTGGGCTTCCGGAAGCCCGCTTATTGCAAGAATAGGGTCATCATCAGGCCTTGTTACAGGGGTTGCCGTAGGTGCCGCTCTGATAACCTATACTGCAATGTCTGGTTGCACCACTACCCGCGAGGTTACGGTGGCTGCCCTGCCTGTAGGTATTACCGGTTCTTCAACAGTTTGTATGGGGTCTTCAGTTGTTGAATCAAACACAACGCCTGGTGGTACATGGGCCAGCAGCAATCTGATAATAGCTACAGTGGGTTCGCTTACCGGTGTGGTAACAGGCATAAACACTGGCTTCGCAGTTATTTCATATACCACTCCAGCAGGCTGTATTGTTACAAAAATTGTAACGGTAAATCTACCGCCTCCTGGTATATCCGGCCCATCGCGAGTTTGCGCCGGCCAGGTAATTTCACTTACAGACCCGGTGCCGGGCGGTTTTTGGGCCAGCAGTACCCCCGCTGTGGCGTCGGTTGGGACTTTGACCGGTGTGGTGTCGGGAATTACAAGCGGAATCGTGGCTATAAGTTATACCGTTACGGAAGGCTGTACAGCCACCTATCCGGTTACGGTTAACTCAGTACCACCCATTACAGGGTTGGCTAATCTGTGTGCCTGGGGCGACACCGTTACGGTTCGTGATGCAATCACGGGCGGATTGTTCAGCAGTACCCTGGTTACCGTGTTCAATCTTGGTGGTGGCGCTGCAAAAGTAACGTCCAGTGTTCCGGGCACAGGTGTCATTACATATACAGCTCCGTCTGGCTGTACCGCAATGGCGCCTGTAACAGTCAATCCGCTTCCTGCTCCCATTACGGGCAGTTATAGCCTTTGTGTGGGCGCATCAGCCACTATGCACGATGCGTCACCGGGCGGGACCTGGTCAAGCAGTGCACCCGGTATTGCCGCTGCCGGTTCGCTTACAGGCACAGTAACTGGCATAGCTGCCGGAACTGCGTTTATTACCTATACACTGCCCACAGGATGTAAGCTGGATACGCCGCTGCTGGTTAATCCATTGCCTGCCGGAATCACAGGGTGGGGGAGTACTGTTACCGCAGGCACGTCTACCACATATGCCGATGCCACACCCGGTGGTATTTGGACAAGCAGTAATCCTGCGGTTGCATCTATAGGTAGTACAAGCGGGCTTGTAACGGGCATCACAGCGGGTGCTGTAGCTATTAGCTATACAATTGGTACAGGCTGTTTAGCATCAAGGCCATTAACGGTGGTTGTGCTGCCTGCCACGCGTACCGGCAGCACTTACCCAGATAATAGCGATGTTGTTATTACGCCTAACCCCAGTGCCGGCCGTATTTTGATATCCGGAACTTTTGCCGATCCGGCCCTGAATGATGTAGATGAAGCCTCGGTGTTCGTTAGTATCACAGATATGCTGGGCAGGGTATTGCAGCATGAAGTGGTAAATGCCCGCTATGGCAGATTACATGAAGAAGTAAAGCTTTCCAGCCAGCTGGCTAACGGAATGTACCTTTTGAGCCTGCATACCAGTGCAGGGGCCATGTTGTTTCATTTGGTGCTGGAGCGTTGAGGTTATTGCCTGACGTTCTCTTCTTCTATTCTTTAAAACTCCTCAATGAATCTCTAAGATATTCGCTTGTAATGTCCCTGAGATAGTATTTGAAAGTTTGATTGTCATTTTCAATTCTCAACAGGATTACCTGTTCACTGTTTTTATTGAAATTAGGCAAGGCATATACGAATCCCGAATCCGATTTCTGATAGACAGAGTCAAAATAAATCATTTGAGGGATTCCAGGCTGATAAAGTTTGAAAAAATATCCACCCATCAATGCCCAGTTAATTTCATTTTCGCGGTCGGCAACTCTATGTTTTTCCCATAAGTAGAGTTTCGTTGCGTTTTTGTGTATAGTGCCGTTTTTTATTGCTTGGTCAAATGCAGCACCAACCCTGGCAGATGTGCTGAAATATAGGTTCATAGCTCCTTTGGTTAAATAGATGTAGTTCGTCAATGCAAACAGGGTACTGATACCTGTAAGAACCATTGTTTTCATTTTATTGTTAAGGGATAATATTTCGGTGCTTATTAGTGCCGTCAATAGTACCAATATGGCAAATGAGGCTTGTAGCCACCTTAATTCAATTCTGACTTGAATCAGTGCAGGGCCTAACAAAAGACCAAAAAGCACAATAAGGGAAAAGAAAACGAAAAGTCTATTTTGGCTGAGTTTATTTTCGCTGGCTATTATCGATTTTATTCGGAACAAATAGGTAACTAAAACAACAAAAAGGATGCCCAATAAGAAAAATACCAAAGACTTATCCAATATTGAAAGTGACGGAAATGTAATACCGGTCAGGTATTCCGGGCCGGGGTTAATCTGAAAGATGGAAGATAAGGCTTTAAAGAAAAAGTCCGTAGCTGTGGGTGCGGAGATTTTGATATCGGTATACCCGGTTCCCATAAAGACGGGGATAGAAAATACGAAATGCCTGATGGCGAGCGGCATGCAAAATGAGGCGGTAGAGGCAATGCTCAATGCTAGTTTGGTTTTCGATGATAAGCAGCGGAATGTGGGAGCCAATAACACGATAAGAATCAGGAAAGGAAACAAAACAAGGTACCTTTCATGTGTATAAATGCATAGGTTGGCAAATAACAGGCTCAGAAGTAATCGTTTTTTCAGTTTGTACGGCTGCTCATTGCTTCCCAGCAATGCTGTTAACAGGTGATACAAAAAAATAAGAAAGAATAACATGGCAAGTCCTTCAAGTGCGCCACCGCCATATAATTGGGTCATATTATAGTAGCATAATCTTGATAGTCCTAATGAGAAACTAAGAACGAGAGAAATGTAGGGCGATTGGAGAAACAGGCTTAAAATCCTTGCAAATAACAAAGTGTTGATGCACTGTATTGCTGTATTAAAGAGATAATAGGCCGAAAGGTTGAAATGTAGGGTTTCCTTTAGGATAAAGATTGCAAGGCCCTGTAGCGGTCGGAAAATGCCATCTGGGACAGCAAGGTTTATTTTGCCAAAAAATCCCTTAGCAGCTTCATAACTTCTCAGTACATTGAGGTCATCATCATGTATCGACAAGTTTTTCCATTGCAGAAAATAAAAGAAAATAATCAGCGGTGTGATAGTGATTGCAACGATATGGTGAGTTTTTATTTTGCTCATAAACTATCAATAATGACATTCATTTTTATGCGATTCTATTAACTACCCACTTTTAAACTGAAATCCGTTGCATCCGTAGCCTGGTTCGGATTATAAAATGGATCATCATTAATATACTGTTGCCACCTGTTTTTAAATATAGTTAGTTCTCGTTCATGCTGCCTCCATGTCTTTCGGTTCCTGAAAGGGTGTCCTCTGCTCACCGATTCGTGGTGGTACATCGCAGCACCGGGCAGGCAGATATTATAGTGCCCCATTTTTAATAATTTCAGGCACAGGTCCAGGTCGTTGTATTCAATTTCCAGTGCCTCATCCATGCCTCCGGCCTCAAGGTACAGTTCTTTACGGCACATCAGGCATGCCCCCGTTACTGCCGCATAATTGGTTGCTGTAACCAGATTATTCTGATATCCCGAACTGCCCGCCGGATAGTTGATGAATGCATGCCCGGCATCGCCGTTGATGCCCAGTACAATTCCTGCATGCTGTATGTTGTTGTTGGGGTACAGCAGTTGCAGGCCCACTGCGCCTGTTTGTTTATTTTGTGCGTGGCGTACCATCCTTTCCATCCAGTCCTGTTCAATCACTTCAATATCATTGTTGCAGAAAACAACGTACTTGCCTGTAGCGGCTTCCACACCTATATTCATCAACCTGGCAAAATTGAATACAATAGCCGCATCAGTACATTTTACCCTGCCCGGATACAATTGCTGATAATGCTGCATCAGCTCAAAGAACGAAGCTTCACTGCTGTTATTGTTCAGTATTATTACTTCAAAATCGGGGTAGTTTGTTTTCTGCATGATTGAGTCAATCGCAGTTTGCAGCAGTCCGGCTTTGTCTCTTGTTGGAATGATAATACTTACTTTTTCATACTGCCTGATCTCATAAGTTATGTTGTAGCAACCGGGGTAGCCCGCTACTGTGCTTACTACAGCAGGCGTGCCTCTGCGTGTCAGCGCATCGCTTAAAGCTTTGACAGCAGTTGTTTCATTTACCTGCCTGCTGTGCTTGTGAAACAGAACCTGCGGTATACGCCCTATGTTAATGTTCAGCTCTGTGGCCCTTAGCAGCAGGCCATACAACTCATTACCTTTATACCCCTCCTGCACCCCGCCAGCCTGCTCACACTGTTCTCGCTTTATCAAATAGGCATCGCCAATATAGTTTCTGGACAACAGTGTATCCGGCGACCAGCCGGGTTTAAAATATGGAACCGCAGCTCCTTTCTGTTCAACCCTGTCTTCATCGGCATAAACGATTGCAGCTGCAGGATGCCGGTTGATGAACAGCGCAAATTCAGCCAGGCAGTTGGGGGTAAGCCTGGTATCTTCTTCTGCAAAAAGAAGGTAGCCTCCGGTGGCCAGCGCAATGCCTGCATGGTAACCAGCCGCTACTGATGTGCCGGTAGTTGCTCTTACAACCTTAATCGCTGCATCCTTTTCGCTGGCTGCTTTTAGCAGTTCATATACGGCAGGGTTGTTGGTGTTATCTATAATTATTAGCTCCCGGTTGGGGTACAGTTGCCGGGCCACGGAATCCAGCAAGTCCGACAGGTACGGCTGGTCTGGCGATATTAAAGCAATAATGACACTGATTTTTGGTTGATGCACCAGCATAGGCTGGTTCTGTACGTAGGTTTGTTGCAGCCTGTCAGGTTGTGCCTTTGCTGCTATCCATTTGGCGTAATCTATCGCCTTTGGCCTAAACAGTGCATTCCTAATTTTTTTTCTTATCAGCTTCAGTCCAGGTGCGGAAAGGGCAAACAAAGCAAAATCCAGCAAACTGCTCAGTTTGCTTTGCCCCGGGCTCAGTATCTTCGAAGTGTTTTTTTTCATTCCCCTAATGAGAGAAAACCGCAGGGAATAAAATTAGGCTAATTAACCGGTTTAAGGCAGTGCCGGCAGGTATTAAAATAACTGGTTGTACTTGCTGCAGATCTCCTGTGAGTCGCCTGCATGTATTACTTCACCTTTTTCGAGCAATATAGCCTTATTGCATATTTTGGCCACGTCCTCCGGAAAGTGGGAAACAAACAGTATGGTTTTGCCCTGGTTTTTCATCTGGTATATCTTTTCCTTGCATTTCGACTGAAACCCCTGATCGCCTACTGCCATCACTTCGTCTATGATGAGAATATCAGAGTCGTTGGCCAGCGAGATAGAAAAAGCCAGCCTCGCCACCATACCAGATGAGTATTGTTTTACCGGGCTGCGCAGCACCTCGTCGCTCAGCTCTGAGAATTCGCGTATGTTGTCTATCGCATTGGCGTTTTTACGTGCCGTGCCATAAAGGGCCAATAGCAGTTTGATGTTTTCGTAGCCGGTAAGTTCCGACTCCAGCCCGGCGCCTATGGCCAGTATTGGGGCAAAAGTCCCATTCACAGTTACTTTGCCGCCATCTGGCTTTATAATTCCTGCAATCGTCCTCAGCAGCGTACTCTTACCTGATCCATTCCTGCCCACTATGCCCAGGCTCTCGCCGCGCCTCACTTCTACCGATATATTATTGAGTATTGTTTTGGACTTAAAAGGCCTTTTTCTTTGCGTAATCAGATCCTTCAGCGTATACACACCTACATTATTCTGCCAGAAACTGACATGCACCTGATCTACCTTAATTATGAGTCCTTGATCCATCAGGGTTATATTGCTGAAATAAACTGGTTCTTCAATCGGTAAAAAACAAAATGCCCTAAAGCGTACATAGATACGGCAATAATAAGGCAGTTTACCCATGCATGCACGGGTGGGGCTGCCGGGTCGTAAAAAATACTGCGTCCCAGCTTCAGAAAGTAATAGATAGGGTTATACTCCACTATTGCTTTATACCGCCTGATCTGATTTTCGGGGTAGGCAATGGGTGTCAGAAAAAACAATGCCGGCTGTATGGTGCCCCATATAATGCCAATGTCCTTAAAAAACACATTGATAGAACACAGAAACAGGCTCAGGCCCAGCGAGAAAACTGTAAAAAGAATGATACATGGCACTATCAGCAGCATCTTGGCCGAATTTACGATACCAAACCACTGCATGATGACCAGAAACACTGCCAGCGTAAGCAATAGATTAAACAATTCACTCAAAATCTCAGAAAGCGGGAAATAATACGATGGTATATTCAGCGATTTGATCAGCCCCGCCGAGCTCACCACACTACCCACCGACTGGCTGGTTGCATTTGAAAAGAAAAACCACAGTATCAGCCCCGATGTTACAAACAGCGGATAATTGGCAATGCCCGAATTATCGGAGAAAATGACAATAAAGATTAGCAGGTAAAGTAATGGCTTGATAAAACCCCAGAAAAATCCTATTAGTGAATTTTTGTATCTTAATATAACGTTGCGCCTGCTTAATGCGTATATACGTGTGATATTTTGCACCTTGTGGATTTTGTTGATACTTTGCACCGGCTATTGTTTTCCGGTACCATTAAAATGAAAATATTTGTAAACGCACGTTTTTTAACACAGCCTGTCTCAGGTGTGCAAAGGTATGGAATTGAATGCAGCAGGCAAATTAAAAAGTTGTGCCCCGAAGCCGTTTTCCTGGCTCCCAAGGGCATTATTCATCATGATATAGCAAAAGAACTTAACGTTAAAATAATCGGTTCCCGCAGCGGGCATTTGTGGGAGCAGGTAAGCCTGCCGCTGTACCTGGCTGGGCAGAAATACCCGCCGCTGGTTTGCCTGGCCAATACAGGCCCGGTATTCTATTCCAATACCTATATCACCATCCACGACCTTGCTTTTTACCATCATCCTGAGTGGAACTCCCGCAAGTTCTCAGCATGGTACAACATACTCATTCCCCGGCTCGCATACCGTAGCAGGCATGTTTTTACGGTAAGCAACACTATAAAAGAAGAGTTGGTAAAATGTTACAATCTTTCACCGGCTAAAATTTCAGTTACATATAATGGCATCTCCCGCAGTATGATGGAGGCATCCAAAAGCGGTGTACCAAAGGAAAAGATCATATTGTCGGTTGGTACATTAAGCAAGCGTAAAAATCACCCTAACCTTGTTTCCGGCTTCCTCGACAGCAGATATTATAAAGAATACTGCCTGGTGCTGGTGGGCGATAAAAACAAAGTGTTCAGAGACGGAGGTATTGATGAGGGAACCCTTCAGCACGCCAATATCAAAATCTTCCCCACACTCACTGAGCCCGTACTCATAGCCATGTATCAGAAAGCAGAAATACTGGTTTCCCTCTCGCTCTACGAAGGCTTTGGTATACCCATCCTCGAAGGCTTGTTCAATGGCTGCAAAGTAATCTGTTCAGATATCCCCGTTTACCGCGAATTGTTCAGCGGCTACGTCGCATTCTGCAATCCCCTCGATCTGGACAGCATCACTGCCGCCATCAACGATCTGCAGCATATTCCCTCATTTACTCCCACTCAGCTGCTGCCATTACTTGAAAAATACAATTACACAAGTGCAGCTCAGGTTATTTTGCGAGCAATTGATAAGTGCAGCAAATAGTGATGCCTGCCAATCTTCACATTCTAGGTCTTATACCATTTAGGCATCCAAATTACGTACTGCCAGCCATTGCTCCATCGGAGCAAAAGCTCTGTAGCCTGCTTGATGCCTGCACAAATCCGCCAAAGAAATTTTATGTGATTGCGAAAAAAAATGTGATATTTTTTCAAAAAAATACTAACTTTTTGTAACATTTCTTCGTCACTGTCAATAACCAAAACCATTTTAACTATGAGAAAATCATTACTATGTACTGTTTTCGCTGCCTGGGCAGCTACAGCAATTGCACAAACGGTATCTTTCTCCGTTACTGTACCTCCTTGCCACGACGACGGCGTGCTGACTGCAAATATGTCCGGGTTAACACCTCCGCTAACTGTGAATTGGACTACGTATGGGTTGAGTGGTACAACCATTACCCACACAGGTGTGTCCTCATTAGCCGATGCATTAACCTCATATTCTGGTGGCGAGGTAACAGTATATGTTACCGACGCAACCAGCACTGGGGCTTATGGCTCCTATGCCGGAGCGCCTCCTTTTACTTTTTCTACTACAACCACTCCGGCCACTTGCCCAGCCCTGCCCACAGCAACAACTGTTGTTACCGGAGGCGCAAGCCCATATACATACAACTGGTTTAGTTATCCGTCAATGGTAACTGCAGGTACTACAAACCCTGTCACCCTTCCTGCTGGTAGGTATGGGCTTACCATTACTGATGCTGCTGGGTGTACTTTTGGTTCATTGCACAGCCTTATAGATACTATTGTGCCTTTTACTGTTTACCCTGCATTTTCTGTACCGGTAACCACCACAGTTGCTGCTTGTACCAATGGTGCTGCTGCAGTGGGTGCAATCACTGGCGGATTAAGTCCATATAGCTATTTGTGGAGTACAGGTGCTTCTTCATCTTCTATATCAGGCCTGGTGTCTGGTGCCTATTATTGTGTGGTAACAGACGCCGCCGGCTGTTCTGCATCTGGTTACGGCTATGTATCACAGACACCGGTAATAAATGTGGCCACAACACCTACACCTGCCACCTGCCTCGCTTCAGACGGTGCAATAATCGCTTTCGGCACTGGGGGTGTGGCACCATACACTTATTTGTGGAGCAACAGTGCTACAACACAGTCGCAAACAGGCCTTTCTGCTGATTATTACTATGTTACAGTAACTGATGCCAACGGATGTACTGGCTCAGGCTATGGTTATGTTGGTGCATCTACGCCAATTACAGTTAGTTATATTGCTACAACTAGCTTATGTACCAGCCCCACCGGCACGGCCACACTTACAGTTTCAGGGGGCACAACTCCTTATTCTGTCAACTGGCACACTACGCCGCCACATACCGGCCTTACAGCAACAGGGTTGGCTCCGGGTAACTATGCTTTCGATGTGGTAGATGCGTCAGGCTGTGTAAGGACTGGTGTAGTAGCTGTCCCCCCGGTCAGCGTTATCACAGCAACCTTCTCGTCTGCAAGTGCATTATGTTCTGCACCTACCGGCTCGCTTAATGTTACCCCTGCTGGCGGTGTTGCTCCCTATTCTTATTTATGGAGTACCGGTTCCACTTCTTCATCTATCAGCAGTGTACCTGCTGGCTACTATTCAGTCCGTATCACAGATGCCAATAGCTGTAGTATCAACAAAATCGGCAATGTGGCACGTAATTCACCTCTGGGCATTGGCTTATCCTCGGTTCCTGCCTCTTGCATTTTGACAAATGACGGTAGCGTCACCGCAACAGCCTATGGTGGCACGCTGCCCTACACATATGGTTGGTCAACAGGTGCTGCGACCAGCACCATATCTTCGTTATTAACCGGTTTGTACTATGTTTATGTAACTGATGCAGTCGGATGTACTGCATTTGTGGGTACCCATTTAGGGTATAATCCAGCAGTAACCAGCTGTTACTGCACCATTTCCGGAACAGTATATGATGATGCAAACAACAACTGCATACAAGACCCCGGAGAGGCAGGTATACCAAATGTCCAGATTTATTGCAGCGGCATTGGTTACACCTATACCAACACGAGCGGCTATTATTCATTCATAGTTCCTACTGGTTCTTATACCATCACTGAGACAATTCCTGCATTTTGTGCGCTATCAACCTGTCAGGCAAATGGAATACCCGTTAGTGTAACAGCATCAAGCGGCTGTTTGCATACCGATGATTTTGGCAATAACGTGAGCACCATCCATGATTTGCACATTAAAACATGGGATTACACCTTCGCTGTACCCGGACATTCTTACGGTACAATAACCTTAATCACCAATGATGGTACAGTTACAGAACCGGCCGCACTTTCAGGCTACGAGTCAGATGGTCAGTTATTTGCACCTTCATTTGTGCCTTCCGGAATATTTTCTGGTGCGCCATACTGGTACAGCACACCGGGTACGTTCCCCCCAATTGCTCCGGGTACCGGACAGCCATTCCTGGTTAACTACTTTGTGCCTTCAAGTATTCCATTGGGTACCAATGTATGGATTAAGGACACCATCGCTGCGTTCGCGCCCATTAGCAGCTGGCTCACTGACTATACCCCCTGGAACAACGTAAATTATTTTACTACAACAACTGTTGCTTCCTACGACCCCAACTTTAAGGAGGTAAGCCCTAAAGGAGTAGGCCCAACTGGCATTATTACTGCAAATGATACCATACTCGAATACATGGTACATTTCCAGAATACCGGTACATACATGGCGCAGAATATTGTAGTATTAGATACGCTCGACAATAACCTCGACTGGACATCCCTGAAGCCGGTTTATCAAAGCGCAAAGTGTAAGGTAACAATGACACAGACAGGCTCTGTAAAAGTGGCCCAATTCACGTTCGACAATATCAACCTGCCTACAGCCACCTCAGATCCAGTGCGCAGCAACGGACTCTTTACATATACGATCAAAACAAGGCCAGGCCTGCCGGGAGGTACTCAATTTAAAAACAGTGCATCCATTTATTTCGATTATAATGCACCAGTAAAAACCAATACTACAGTCAATACGCTGGGTAGTACTCTGGCAGTTAACCAAAGCACCGTTAAAGAAGGTACTTTCACTGTTTATCCTAATCCGGCCAGCCAGGGCTTTAACGCTGTTATTAATAGCGCAGAAGCAGGCAAAGGCTCACTGGAAGTTTACGATATCACAGGCAAAATGCTGCTGTCTGAAAATATTGTACTGCAGGCTGGCGTGCAGACCATTGCAAAAGATGTAAGTCAAATAGCACCAGGAGTTTACTTTGTAACCCTGCGTTCAGGTGGTAAAGCGCAGACTCAGAAGCTCGTAATCATCAAGTAACAGACAGCTGTTTAAGTACAGCTGCGCCGTTAGATATCAGGCCGTCTCAGTTCATTTTGAGGCGGCCTCTGTTTTACTTCAAGCATGTATATCAGGTGCCATTTTCTTCAGCTCTGGTTATTTCTGGATCATTAAGCGATTCCGCATACTGATTTGATACCACAACCCAGCCGTAGCAGGCCTTATGCCATTCAGGCACCCAGGTGGCACATAGCCAGCCATTGCTCCATCGGAACATAAGCTTTGTAGCCTGCACACAAAAAATATGTGTTGCACGCCGTAAGTGTGCAACAATTTGTGGCAAGAATTGTTGTCCAAACGGTTCTATTTCCCATCCTACTACTTCACGTAAGAAAATCATTGTATCCCTGAACAACAGGCCCTACCCCGGTGCTTTATTTTTATGGTGCAGCCTGTGTTGCAGGCTGTTGTTTAAAAAACAGTATAATGGAGTGATGCTATCACACGCTATGTTGTAAATAATGAATAGATTTATAGCAGTTTAGATATGCTACTATGAACAGACGGAAATTTGTACAGCAAACCTCGCTTGCCACTTCGGCAATTTTACTGGCACCCTATATAAAAGCATGGAGCTCTGATAACTCTTTTCCTGTTGTAAGGGTTCCCGAGCAAGGCCGCAACTTCAAAAGCCCTGCGGTAGAAAAACTGATAGCGGAGATAAAGGCCAACATAGGCAACAAGGAACTGGCCTGGATGTTTGAGAACTGCTTCCCCAATACACTGGATACCACCGTGGACTTTGAAATGATAGATGGCAGGCCTGATACCTATGTGATAACCGGAGATATTGATGCCATGTGGCTTAGGGATTCGTCGGCACAGGTGTGGCCGTACCTGCGGCTGTGCAAAGAGGATGAGGCACTGAGAAATCTGATAAAGGGCGTTATTAACCGGCAAACACGCTGTATACTTAAAGACCCCTATGCCAATGCCTTTTATAAAAACGAACGTAAGAAGAGCGAATGGAGCCATGACAATACTGCTATGCAGCCGGGCATTCATGAGCGCAAATGGGAAATAGACAGCCTGTGCTACCCCATAAGGCTGGCACATGGCTACTGGAAGGAAACAGGAGACACATCTCCATTTGATGCCCAATGGGTGGACGCAATGAAGCTGGTGCTGAAGACCTTTAAAGAGCAACAGCGATTTGATGGCAAGGGGCCCTACAGCTTTATGCGCAAAACGGAATACGCTACCGATAGTGTGCCACTGGGCGGCTATGGATATCCGGTAAGCCCCAATGGCATGATCTGTTCTATGTTCCGGCCCAGCGATGATGCCACCATATACCCCTTTCTGGTGGCCAGTAATTTATTTGCCTTTGCCAGCCTGGGGCAGATGCAGTCAATCTCAGATGCTGTTAAAGCCGGCCTGGACGGGCACGCTATAGAGTCGCTGATGACACAGATAGTGACGGGTATTGATAATGATGCAAAAATAGAGACCCGGAATTTCGGGAAGATATTTGCTTATGAGGTGAATGGCTACGGCAGCCACAACCTGATGGACGATGCCAATATACCCTCTTTGCTCTCACTTCCCTATCTGGTACCAGAGATGGACAAAGACCCTGTTTACAAGAACACCCGCAGGTATGTACTCTCTAACGAAAACCCCTTCTTCTTTAAAGGCAAAGCAGGTGAAGGTATAGGCGGCCCTCATGCAGGGGTGGACAATATATGGCCGCTGAGCATAGCCATGCGCGGTATCACCAGCACCGACGACAAAGAGATAAAACTATGCCTGGAAATGCTGCAGCGCAGCCATGCCGGCACCGGCTTCATGCACGAAACGTTTCATAAAGATGATGCCTCAAAATATACCCGCCCTTGGTTTGCATGGGCAAATACCCTGTTTGGCGAGTTTGTATGGAAGGTATACAGAGAGCGGCCGCATTTGTTGAACTGATAAATTGACATCGTGCAACCTTTTAATTTCTTGCTCCAGAAGAGCCTCCTCTCCGAGCCGGTTGTGCATGTGCCGAGTACCTCTTCGGCTGCCAGATTGCTAATACGTGCATACAATTTGCAACTTGTAACCTTACCATAAAGCACAAGAAATCCAATACCCACAACCGCAGCGCCCTTTGGGTTGCGCATGTATTCGATAAAAGGTTACTCTAGAACTTAAAAAAGAACTAAATTTACATTAAGACTACCAGATATGCTGTCAGTAACAGGAATATACGACGGGAAAAACATCCTCCTTACAGATGCAATAAACGAGAAAAAAAAGTACAAGGTGATCATAACTTTTGTAGAAGAGTTGACTAACTCTGAAACAGAAGAAATTCATCTGCGTAATTTTGGTACAAATAATGCCGGGTTCGGATTTTGGGATAACCCCAGTGAAGATATTTATCAGGACTATCTGCCAAAACCAAAAAAATGAAAACAGGTACAATTGTTCTTATCCCTTTCCCCTTTGCAGAATTAAATAATGTAAAAGTACGCCCTGCACTTGTTGTTGCAACCACAAAAGATAAATACCGCGATTTAATTCTTTGTGCAATCAGCTCAGTATTGTCAGATAAGGATGGTGAATTTGAGATGATTCTGAAGCCTAACTCTTCTAATCATCTGCGTGTTGCTTCCGTTCTCAAAAATGATCGGATTGTAACGCTGAAGAAAGAAGACGCAATTACTGAATTGGGTATACTATCTGCTACAGAAATAAGTTTATTCAAAGAAAAATTCAGACAACTGGTTGATTAAATCAAACTATTTGTTTTGTGTTATCTCTAAGAACGTACCTTTTATTTTTTTGCACTCCCTACTACCACACCAGCGCACTCGCTCCCAGTATAGCTGCATCGGCATCGGGCAGGGCTGATTGCAGAATAGCCACTTTGTTCTGATAGATATTGAGCAGGTTGGCTTCCATGTATTTTTTTACAGCGGGCAATAACAGGTCTCCGGCTTTTGCCAGGCCACCGAAGAAAATAATCGCTTCAGGAGAAGTAATAGCTACGGTGTCGGCAAGTGTTTGCCCCAAGATTTTTGCTGTATAATCAAACAATTCACGGGCAAAGGCATCGCCACGCTCCGCAGCTTCAAAAATCATCTTTGCTGTTAAAGCTCCGTTGCTGGCCCTCAATACTGTTTCATCGGTTCGTTCACTTAGCCATTCATTCACTGTCTGAACTATGCCTGTTGCAGAGGTGTATGCCTCGAGGCAGCCGCGCCGGCCGCAGCCACACTGCCTTCCGTTTCTGATGGCAATGACATGGCCCAGCTCGCCGGCAAAGCCATCATGGCCGTATATCAGCTGCCCATTGGCAACAAAGCCACTTCCTACGCCGGTACCTAACGTAACGAGTATAAAATCTTTCATACCCTTGGCAGCACCATACATCATTTCGCCAATAGCAGCAGCATTAGCATCGTTGGTGAGTACTGCTTTGATACCCAATGTTTCTTCGGCCATTTCTGCCATCGGTATCACAATGCCCTTCCAGGGGAGGTTGGGCGCAAAAATGATATTGCCGGTAAAGAAATTACCATTGGGAGCACCAATGCCTGTTCCGATAACATTTTCTTTTTCATATCGCTCTATCTCGGGAAGCAATGCCGCCCCAAGTGCTTTCATGTATGCAGCGGGGTTTTCATGCCCCAGGGTGGAGATACTGCCCTTGGAAATAATCTCACCTCTCCTGTTCACAAAACCGTAAGCGGTATTGGTCCCTCCTATGTCTATGCCTAATGCTAAAGGTTCGTTCATTCTGGTGGCATTAATTTTAGAAAACCATATTATCTATCAACCTTATTTCGCCTATGCGGGCAGCTATCAGTGCAACCATAGGTTCTCCTTTCAGATAGTTACCTGCAGGCTGCAGCGTGCGGGCGTGCGCCAGCGCCACATAATCTACCACAAAACCTTTGGCTACAAGCAGCTCCATGCACTCTTTCTGAACAACACTGAAATCAGATGTATCACGCTTTGATTCGATCGACACAAGGCACTGGTATATTACACCGGCCCTTGCACGCTGTGTTTCTGTGAGCCTCCGGTTTCTTGAACTCATGGCAAGTCCGTCCGGTTCGCGCACTGTAGGGCAAATAACTACTTTCAGCTCATACAGTCCCATCATTGCAACCAGTTTTGTGATTACCATGCATTGCTGGTAGTCCTTCTGCCCCAGGTATAAAAACTGGGGTTCCACAATTTCAAGCAACCTGCCCACAATCTGCCCTACGCCATGAAAATGCCCCGGCCGCTGTAGGCCTTCCAGCAGTTGCTCCAGGTACCCAAAATCATATCCACGAACGGAGGACACACCGCCCGGATACATTTCATCAACCGACGGTATAAACAATACATCGCATCCGGCATCAATCAGTTGTTCAATATCATCCTCTGTAGTTACAGGGTATTTTTCGAAATCACTTTTGTCATCGAACTGGGTTGGATTTACAAAAATACTACATATAACAAGCGTGTTATCCGCTTTTGCTTTCCCTATCAGTGAAATATGCCCCTCGTGCAGTGCGCCCATAGTAGGCACAAAGCCTATCTGAGCACCATTTGCGCGCCGGGCAGATATGTATTTATTTAATTCAACTGCGTATTTAAAGATAACCATACAACTAATTTACCCTAACGGGCTGCAAAGTACGGTTGGAATTCAATATTTTCGTAATTTTGCAGACTATTTCAATTTTATTGTCACAATAATTAATTCCTGAATAAATGCCTGCAGACACAAAAAAACGTGTTTTAATAATTGCCAACGAACTTTCTCCGTATACAGAGTTTACTGATTTTGCACATATACTCAATAAACTCGCTATCAAGACTTTTGATTCGGGGCTCGAAGTAAGAGTTATTATGCCGCGGTTTGGCGTAATCAACGAACGCCGGCACAGGCTGCACGAAGTAGTAAGGCTATCTGGCATCAACGTAATTATAGACAAGGACGATTATCCGCTGATTATCAAAGTGGCATCATTGCCCAATGCCAGGCTACAGGTCTATTTCATGGACAACGAAGATTATTTCAAACGCAAGTCTGTGTTTCGTGATGATCAGGATGTGTTCCATGATGACAATGGAGAGCGCATGATTTTTTTCTGCAAGAGCGCGCTGGAAACTGTTAAAAAGTTCGGCTGGCCGCCGCATGTTATACATTGCCACGGCTGGATGACCTCGCTGATTCCCCTTTATCTGAAAACTACTTATAAAAAGGAACCCGTATTTGGTTACTCTAAAATCATATACACTGCTCAGTCCAACCAGTTTAAAGAAAAGCTGAATCCTAATTTCCTGAAAAAGGCACTCATCAGCAATGAGATTAAGGATAAAGACCTGGATGTGTTCAAGGACGGCTCCAATCAGTCGCTGACAATAGGAGGCGGAAAAAGTGCTGATGTTGTAGTATTTGGCTCAGAGAAGATGGATAAGAAAACAGTAGATGAACTGAAACCAAGCCGCTATAAAAAAGTCCTGAAATACGAACCTGAATGGAAAGAAGATGTAACTCCTTTGCTTGAGCTGTATAAAAGCTTAACAGAGTCTTAGTATTTATTTCCCCATCTTTATATCCAAAATTTTTCGCCTTGAAATATTATTCCCACAGCCGGTTACTACTGATGGTGTTTATTGTTATAGCCACGCTCACAGGTATTGGCTGTAGAGAAAATGTATTGATCAATTCAAAAGTTTCTCCGGCTATTAATACTATCGGCGTTTATTCAGTGAACCTGAACTGCATTACCCATACATATTACGACGACACAACCGTTACCAGTACCAATTTCAGCGGCGTGCCTATCAATCAGGCTGTGGGTACATATACTGATCCTTTTTTCGGTACAATGGCCGGGGCTACCTATTTTCAGGTTATTCAGGCTGACCCCGGAGCAGGTATTTTTGATGACGCTATAATAGATTCAGCTATACTGGTACTGCCTTATAGCGGCTATACAATGGGCGACCTCTCCAATACAACAGCAACGCAAACTTATCAGGCGTTCTATATGACGCAACCCATCAGTCACGATTCTGCATATAGCTCATACGAAACCAAAGGAATTGATGCAACTTATCCATTAAGTGATCCTGTGACGATAAATGTGCACAGCCTGGCTGACTCTTTTAATACCAACGTTATTGCTTCCAATTATCCGGGTTTGCGTATTAAGCTGAAGCTGCCTGTATTTTGGAACCATGTTCATACCGCTGACTCAATGGCTGCTGGCAGCTCTACCTTTACCAAAGATTTTATTAAATACTTTAACGGTATTTGCGTGCGTGCTGCAAATACCACCAAGTTTGGCCAGGTGATTCCTTACTTCCGCCTGGACGGCAACAATATCTATAACCAGGCAGGAGTGTTGCTGTATTACCATACTTCTACATCAGACAGTGCTCGTATAGAATCATATTATCACGATGTGAACAACTGCGGGCATATGAACAGTATCAGCAAATCATATAGCCATGCGCCTGTGAATGCACTTTATCAATCAAATAAGGCTAACGACGACATTATAGCCATTCAGAACCTGCCCGGTGCAGCTGTTGATATTGTGGTGCCAGGCCTGAAAAGCATTCCTAAAGGGATTATTGCTAAAGCCGAACTGATGTTTACTGTACTCAACGATTACGGCAACTCCGTTGGCACAACCTACCTCGGCCCCGAAAAGCTGTATCCGGAAGGGATTGGCAACGGCGTTTATCCTGCCGGCACTTTGCTAGGGCTCAATTATATCCTTTCTGATTATCTGCCTGTTACCAGCACATCTCCGCTGAGTGTACTGGATGGTTACCATCACAATATCAATGGTAAGTGGGTATATACTATCAATATCCCGCGTGAGGTCATGAATTCATTGAAATCAAATAACGATACCCTGCATCTGCACATCAATGGCACAGGCGACTATTACGGAGCATCACACCTGGTACTGGGTGGCGGAAGCTATCCTGATACTGCCTACCGCCCTAAATTATTTGTAGTATATTCACAATTGAACTGATCAACATAACTCAATATCTATGTGTGGCATTGTAGGTTATATAGGTAAAAAGGAGGCTTATCCGATATTGATCAAGGGCCTGAAAAGGCTGGAATACAGAGGGTATGACAGTGCGGGGATAGCATTACTGAACAATGGCCTGAGCATTTATAAAAAAGCCGGCAAGGTATCAGACCTTGAAGCTGTAGTGGGCGGTGCAACTTTTGCCGCAAACATAGGCATAGGGCATACGCGCTGGGCCACACATGGCGAACCTAACGACCGAAATGCGCATCCGCATATTTCTCAGTCAGGCGACCTGGCTATCATACACAACGGCATTATTGAAAACTACGCTTCTATAAAGGAGGAGCTCACCAAGAGGGGCTATACTTTCCGTACTGATACAGATACAGAAGTACTGATTAATCTGATTGAAGAGGTACAAAAGAAAGAAAATACAACACTGGACAATGCGGTACGTATAGCACTTAATCAGGTGGTAGGCGCATACGCTATTGTGATTCTCAATAAAAACAATCCTGACCAGCTTATTGCAGCCCGCAAGGGCAGTCCAATGGTGCTGGGCATTGGTAGCGACGAAATATTTGTAGCATCTGATGCATCGCCTATTATAGAATATACTCAGAATGTGGTGTATCTGGAGGAGCAGGAATATGCAGTGATCAATCGCAACGGCAGCTATACCATAAGAACGCTGGGCAACGTTGAGAAATCACCCGAAATCATAAAACTGGAATTCTCGCTGGAGAAAATTGAGAAAGGTGGCTTTGAGCATTTTATGCTCAAGGAAATTTACGAACAGCCAAAAGCTATTGAAGACTCGCTGCGCGGACGCATGAATGCACAGCAGGGCTGGATAAAGCTGGGCGGACTAAACGAGTACATCAACCGGATTGATAAAGCAGAACGATTTATAGTAACAGCCTGCGGCACATCATGGCACTCTGGCCTGATAGGCGAATACCTGATAGAAGACCTGGCCCGCGTGCCGGTGGAGGTAGAATATGCATCGGAGTTCAGGTACCGCAACCCTATCATTAACGAAAACGATGTGGTGATTGCCATTTCTCAGTCGGGCGAAACTGCTGATACGCTGGCGGCAATATCACTGGCCAAAGACAGGCAGGCACTGATATACGGTATATGCAACGTTATAGGCTCATCAATAGCCCGTACTGCACATGCAGGGTCTTATACCCATGCCGGCCCTGAGATAGGTGTGGCATCTACCAAAGCTTTTTCTACACAGATATCACTGATAACGCTGATAGCGCTGCAGCTGGCTATGGTGAAGGGTACCATACCCACATCTAAGCTGCGGGAGATACTCTACGAACTGGAGAACATACCACGGAAAATTGAGGAAACATTACTCCTGGATGCGCAGATAAAGGAGATAGCTGCCATATACAAGGATGCGGCCAACTTCCTGTACCTGGGCAGGGGGTATAACTTCCCAGTGGCGCTG
>OMJB01000092.1 GCA_900299255.1 Sphingobacteriales bacterium | reverse complement strand
TGCAGCATGCTTCTGCATGTAAGCAGTAATTTCTTCGTCAGTAACTTTCACATCGTTATCAGATATGGCTGAGTAAGGAACCTTTACAAATTTGATACCGGCAGTAGAATTCTGTTCAGACACAGCTTTCTTCGCCAGGTAGGTTGGTGCATACACCGAACCCGCGAAAATTGTGTTGTACTTGTTTACACGCGCCATACGCTTTACGTAAGACTTCACAACCTCCCACTGCTCACGTACTTTGCCAGTAGGATCATATTTCTGAGGGTCTTCAGAAACTGCTTTTTCGAACTGTTTTACAATAGCAGGATCGAACTGATTGGTTTGCGGATTGATGAATACCTGCTGGCCTTCCACCTGAAACTGGCGAACGATAGGGTCAGCGTTCTCACCATAGATGAGTTCTTTGATTTCATCCGGAGATGCCTGGATACCTAATTTATCGCACTGCTCACCTACAACTGTTTCGTAAACCAGCATCTGAACAACCTGCTCATTCATCTGAGAACGGGTAGCTTCATCAAGCGGGCGATTCTTATTAAACATGCTGTAGAGCGTTTCATACTCTTTAAGGTGCGACTGATATTCCTTGGGGTCTATTTTATTTCCGTTTACGTTAATTACGGTGTTGTCGCTGCTCTTGAAGAAATTACCAAATGAGCCGTTGCGTGCATCTGAAATAATAAATCCGATGAGTGCTAGGGCTATAAGCGCACCCGCTATTTTTCCGTACTTGTTCCTGATTGTTTGAATTACAGACATTGTAGGTTTGTATTATGTTAATTTTATTAAGGACGGCAAATTTATGGTAAAAATTGTGATTATACAGCATTATTACGCCTTTCTGCCCCTTATTTTTAAATATAAAACTTCGTATTATCTAAGTATATACCTGTGATTAAAACAGTGTTCTACGTGGGCTATATACATATGTAATTGTGTTATGCAATTCAACAAAGAAGCATATGAATTACGCAAATGTTTGGTCGAAATCATATTCCCCACGCCACCCCCACTGCTCGAAGCCTCCCGTTACTGGGAATAAAATACTATACAAAAATTCCCGTCACAGGCCCTCGCTGCCCTATCACAGGCCGTATTTGTCCTGCCATAGATTTTAAATTTTGCCATTTCCAGCTTGCACACGATATTTACAAAAAGCTGGCACTCATTTCCAAGACAAGAAACTTCTGGTGTCCTTTTTTCCAGCAAAACCCGCAATTCCAACACAAGTAATTGATTTTCAGTTAAGTAAGCTGCTTCCGGTTTTCCTGGCAGCGGAAGAAACCGGAAGTAAAACCGCAATTTGCTTCTGGTTTGGTTGGCTATAGTGCGCTATTGCATCATCAAAAAAAATCTGTGAAATCGGTGCAATCAGTTTAATCTGTGGTTCAGACAACCCACCCAAATATCTACCAAAATCAGGACGATACAGGACGATACATAATTTTTCCCACTTGGGTAGTTTTTGAGAAATTTTTTCTGTGCATATGATTGACTATCAATGTTTTGACACTTTTTACAACTTGTAGCAAAAAGTGGGAAATTGCCTTTGGCGCGGTTCAGGGTTAAAACACTTTATTGGGTTGGTGTTATCTACGTAACCAATAGTTACAGGCATTAGTCAATTTGGGGTTTTTAATTTTACCTTTGCCCATTATAACAATGAACGATGGCAGACAAGAATTATAAGCTGAATACCAAACTGATACATGCAGGTGTGCACCCCGACCCGACAACGGGCGCTATTATGACGCCTATTTACCAGACCAGCACCTATGTGCAGGCGGGGCCGGGCGACCATAAGGGTTATGAATACGCAAGAACACAGAACCCCACCAGAACGGTACTACAGGATGCACTGGCTGCTATAGAGAATGGTAAATACGGTTTGTGCTTCGGGAGTGGTATGGCGGCTACCGACGCTGTAATAAAACTGCTGGCTCCGGGCGATGAGGTGATTGTATCGAACGATCTGTATGGCGGCACTTTCCGCCTGATGACGAAAGTATTCGCTCATTACGGCATCAAGTTTCATTTTATAGGTATGCACGATGCGCACAATATTGTGCGCCACATCAATAACCGCACCACAATGGTGTGGGTAGAAACACCTACCAACCCATTGCTGAATGTAATAGACATTGCTGCCTGTGCCGATATTTGTAAGAAACACAAACTCACGCTGGTAGTTGACAATACTTTTGCATCGCCTTACCTGCAAAATCCTCTGGACCTGGGGGCAGATATAGTGCTGCACTCGGCTACCAAGTATCTGGGCGGCCACAGCGATGTGGTGCATGGCGCGCTAATAATGAACGATGCCGGATTGGAAGAGCGTTTACGCTTTATACAAAATAGTTGTGGTGCTGTACCGGGTCCGCACGACTGCTGGCTGGTGCTGCGTGGAATAAAAACCCTGCATGTGCGCATGCAGCGGCACTGCGAGAACGGAGCAGCGGTAGCACACTATTTGCGGTCTAACCCCAAGGTGGGTAAGGTGCTGTGGGTGGGATTTGAAGATCACCCCAACCATGATATTGCTAAAAAGCAGATGAGGGGATTTGGTGGTATGATCTCCTTTACCCTGAAGAACGACAGCATGGACGAAGCTGTGGCTGTACTGAAGAAAACCAAACTCTTTGCACTGGCTGAATCGCTGGGCGGAGTGGAGTCACTGATAGGGCACCCGGCTACTATGACGCACGCCTCAATACCGCGCGAAAGCAGAGTAGCCAACGGGCTGGTGGATTCACTGATCAGGCTGAGTGTAGGTATTGAAGATATTGACGACCTGATTGATGACCTGAAGCAGGCGATTGGTTAGTTGGTTGATTAATTGATTAGTTGATTGGTTGATTAGTTGATTGGTTGGGGGCTATTTCAGCAAAATATAAGACTCCACGTCCTTTTTAGTAATCGTTTTGTCGGAGAGGATAATAAGGCGCTCTACAACATTACGTAGCTCGCGGATATTGCCGGTCCAGTTGTATTCCTGCAGGGATTTTACAGCATCTGGATCTATGTCCTTTACGGGCTGTTTGTATTCTTCGCTTATCTCTTTCAGAAAGTGCATGATGAGTGCCGGAATATCATCGCGGCGGGCATTGAGTGAAGGCACCTGTATCAGGATCACACTGAGCCTGTGGTAGAGGTCCAGGCGGAATTTTTTAGCTTCTACTTCTTCGAGCAGGTTTTTGTTGGTTGCTGCAATTACGCGTACATCTACTTTTATTTCTTTCTCACCGCCTACACGGGTTATTTTGTTTTCCTGCAGGGCACGGAGCATTTTGGCCTGGGCATCGTGGCTCATGTCGCCGATCTCATCAAGAAACAGTGTACCGCCACTGGCCTGTTCAAACTTACCTATGCGCTGCTTGATAGCCGATGTAAAGGACCCTTTTTCGTGGCCAAAGAGTTCGCTCTCAATGAGCTCAGATGGTATAGCGGCACAGTTCACCTCTATCATAGGCCCGGCAGAGCGGCTGCTGAGGTCGTGAATGCGGCGGGCAACAAGTTCCTTACCCACACCATTCTCCCCGGTAATTAATACGCGGGCATCAGTAGGGGCAACCTTGGCTATTGTTTCCTGAATGCGCATCATACCGTCGCTGGTGCCAATCATTTCGTAACCGCGCGATATACGTTTGCGCAGCTGCTTGGTCTCGGCAACCAGCAGCTTTTTGTCCATGGCATTGCGCAGGGTAATCAGCAGCCTGTTTAGGTCTGGTGGCTTGGAGATATAATCGTAGGCACCTTTTTTTACCGCATCAACTGCCGTCTCTATATTGCCATGCCCCGATATGACTATGAAAGGAATATCTGGCCTCACCTCACGGGCTACTGCCAGTACCTCCATGCCGTCCATCTTGGGCATTTTGATATCACATAAGATACAGTCGTAGTTGTTTTCCCTGATCTTTTTTGCGCCCTCGGCGCCATCAGCAGCTTCATCAACCGTAAAACCTTCAAAGCTGAGAATCTCGCCAAGGGTTTTACGAATCGCTTTTTCGTCGTCTATTACCAGTATACTTTGAGCCATTTTATGAAAGTCGTAAGTCGTGATTCGTAAGTCGTGAGTTTACGAAGCAGGACATTATATTGAATTGTGGTTTAGAAAGTGGCAAATTACCTAAATTATTCGTCTTGGGAATTAACTAATTGAGCGCAATGTCTGTTTTTGACCGGGATTTTCAGCAACTTTGTCAGGTATTTGGATCGGGCATGACAATTGCATGTATATACATGTAAATTAAAAACAAACCACTTATGGCAACTACAATTTTTCATCCGGCAGATAAAAGAGGGCACGCCAATCACGGCTGGCTGGACGCCCACCATTCATTCAGTTTTGCCAACTGGTACGACCCGTCTAAGGTGCACTTTGGTATGCTGAGAGTGCTGAATGATGATATTATAGCACCGGGTATGGGCTTTGGCAGGCATCCGCATGATAATATGGAGATCATTACCATAGTGCTGGAAGGTACGCTGGAGCATCAGGACAGTATGGGGCATACACAGCAGATAGTACCCAATGAGGTACAGGTAATGAGTGCGGGATCGGGGGTCACCCACAGTGAATATAACCCTGATGCGGCCAGGCGGACGAACCTGCTGCAAACATGGATATTCCCGGATAAAAAGAATATAACACCACGGTATGGCCAGCGCACGTTTCCCGCCAGTGAGCGGATCAACAAATTGCAAACGCTGGTTTCACCGATTGACAATGAAGATGCCGGGCTGAAAATACACCAGAGCGCATGGATATACAGAACCACGCTGGAAGGGGGGAAGACCGTGACTCATACGCTGCACAGCGCACAGCACGGTGCCTACATTTTTATGATAGATGGTAAGGCAACAGTTGGAGGCCAGGTGCTGGGCAGAAGGGATGCACTGGGGATAGCAGGGGACGAACAATTTGATATAACAGCAGAAACTACCAGTGATATACTGATATTTGAAGTGCCCATGCGGTAAGCATGCTGCTCAACAAATGAAACATTAAGAGGATTGAATTATACAGAAACCATATCAAGGCTTCGTGAGCGCCTGGCGCAACCCCTGCCGGGGCTAAGTGCGCAAGAGCGCATGATGGGGCGCGTGGTTAAGATGCCTGCAACAGTGCCCGACAATGCAAAGTTGAGTGCCGTATTGTGCCTGCTATTTCCGGTGGACGGTGAGCTGCATGTGCTGCTGATGAAAAGGAAGGAAGACAGGACTGCACATAGTGGGCAGGTGAGTTTTCCGGGAGGCAGGTATGATGAAACTGATGCCGACCTGATGGCAACAGCATTAAGGGAAGCAAAAGAGGAAGTGGGGATCAATGAACAGGAGGTGGAGATACTGGGTAGTTTGACATCGTTGTATATACCTGTGAGCAACTTTAACGTATTTCCGTATGTAGGTTTTGCAAGCGAACGGCCCGAATATAACCTAAGCCACAACGAAGTTGCATACACGCTTGAGGTGCCTGTAAATGAACTGCTGCATCCAGGCAGAAAGACGGTGACAGATGTGGTATCGCCGGCAGTGCCTGATGTGATAAGGCAGGTAAGGGCCTACCAACTGGTAGATGGCACTATTATATGGGGTGCCACGGCCATGATGCTTAGTGAGCTGGAGGCGGTACTGGGGGAAATAGGAAGTTATTATATCAATGAATAAGGACACCTAACAACATAAAAAAAGGAAAGCAATTGTAAGTGCTTTCCTTTTTTTATTTCTGAAAATGACAGAGCTTTTATTACATATTCCTCCTGTATTGCCCACCAACTTCAAATAAAGCTTTTGTGATCTGGCCAAGAGAGCAATATTTTACTGTCTCCATCAAAGCTTCAAAGATGTTGTGATTGTGAATGGCTGTCTGCTGCAGTTTGTGCAGCATATCTGCGCTCTTGTCTTCGTTCCGCTTCCACAGGTTCTGTACAGTAGCTATCTGGAATTCTTTTTCTTCGGTGGTAGAACGGATCACTTCCTGCGGAATGACCGTTGGCGAACCTTTAGAACTCAGGAAAGTATTAACACCCACTATCGGGAATTCGCCTGTATGTTTCAGCGTCTCGTAGTACAGGCTTTCTTCCTGGATCTTACTGCGCTGGTACATGGTTTCCATAGCACCCAAAACACCACCACGCTCTGTGATACGGTCGAACTCCATCAGCACAGCTTCTTCAACCAGATTGGTCAGCTCTTCAATGATGAATGAGCCCTGCAGCGGATTTTCATTTTTCGCAAGGCCCAGCTCTTTGTTTATGATGAGCTGAATGGCCATGGCGCGGCGTACACTTTCTTCGGTAGGGGTGGTTATTGCCTCGTCATATGCATTGGTGTGCAGAGAGTTGCAGTTATCATAGATAGCATACAGTGCCTGCAGTGTGGTGCGAATATCATTGAAATCAATCTCCTGGGCATGAAGTGAGCGGCCTGAAGTCTGTATATGGTACTTGAGCATCTGTGAGCGCTCATTGCCACCATACTTGAGCTTCATTGCTTTTGCCCAGATACGGCGGGCTACCCTGCCAATAACACTGTACTCAGGATCGATACCGTTACTAAAGAAGAATGAAAGATTAGGTGCAAAGTCATCTATGTGCATACCTCTGCTCAGGTAATACTCTACAAACGTGAACCCGTTAGAAATAGTAAATGCCAGCTGGGAAATAGGGTTGGCACCGGCCTCGGCTATGTGGTACCCGCTGATTGATACTGAATAGAAGTTACGTACTTTGTTATCAATGAAATACTGCTGCACATCACCCATAACCCGTAGCGAGAACTCAGTAGAGAAGATGCAGGTATTCTGCGCCTGGTCTTCTTTAAGGATATCGGCCTGAACGGTACCGCGAACTGATTTGAGGGTTTCCGTCTTTATTTTTTCATACACATCGGGAGGTAATACCTGATCTCCTGTAACGCCCAGAAGCATCAGCCCCAGCCCATCGTTGCCATCGGGCAAAGCGACCTCTCCCCGGCCCTCTCCAGAGGAGAGGGAGGCATTGTAACGAGGGCGTTGTAAACCTTTAGCTGCAAATATTGCATCAATCTTTTTGTTTACCTCTTCTTCAAGGCCATTTGCTTTTATATAGATCTCGCATTGCTGGTCTATTGCTGCATTCATAAAGAAAGCAGTAATAGTTGGTGCCGGGCCATTGATGGTCATTGACACAGAAGTTTTAGGATCGGCCAGATTGAAACCGCTGTACAGTTTTTTGGCGTCATCGAGGCAGCATACACTTACGCCTGAATTGCCCACTTTACCATAAATATCCGGGCGATGATCTGGATCCTGGCCGTAGAGGGTCACACTATCAAAGGCTGTGCTCAGCCTCTTGGCTGGCAAGCCCGACGAGACATAATGAAAGCGTTTGTTGGTGCGCTCCGGGCCACCTTCACCTGCAAACATCCTAGCAGGATCTTCGCCCTCGCGCTTGAATGGATAGATACCAGCGGCATAAGGAAACTCGCCAGGGAAATTTTCGGATAAGGCCCACTGAAGAATTTCTCCCCATGCCTCGAACTGTGGTACTGCTACTTTGGGAATCTGTAAATGAGAAAGTGATTCAGTGTGCGTTTTTATTTTAATCTCTTTGTCACGAACTTTATATGAATAGAAATCGCCGGTGTACTGAGCTTTCTTTTCCTGCCAGTGCTCAAGGAGATATTTGTTTTTCGGATCTAGTTCTAATTCTGTTTTTGCATACACTTCCTGTAGCACCTTTATGAGCCTGTCTTTGTCTTCAACATCAGATGCCCTGAGTGTTTCAATAGTCTTTGATATAGAGAATAGCTTTTGAGCAACACTGCTCTGGCCTTTCGCCCATCTGTCGTATTTGCGGTTGTTTTCAGAGATCTCGCTTAAGTATCTGGTGCGCGATGGTGGAATGATAAATATTTTTTCGCTCATCTCGTCGGTAATCACATACTTGGAGTGGAGCGGAGTACCTGTTTTATCTGCCAGCAGGTCCATCATGGCTTTATACATGGAGTTGGTACCCGGATCATTGAACTGAGAAGCAATGGTGCCATATACAGGCATGTCTTCCGGTTTCTTATCAAATAGCTTATGGTTGCGTTGGTATTGCTTTTTTACATCCCTCAGCGCATCCATTGCGCCGCGTTTGTCAAATTTGTTGATAACAACAATGTTAGCGAAATCGAGCATGTCGATTTTTTCAAGTTGTGTGGCCGCGCCAAACTCAGGTGTCATCACATACATACTCAAATCGCAGTAGTCAGTAATCTGGGTATCGCTCTGGCCTATGCCTGAAGTTTCAAGGATAATTAGATCAAATTTTGCTGCCTTTAGAATACTGACTGCATCGTGAATATGCTTAGAAACGGCGAGGTTGCTCTGGCGGGTAGCCATTGAGCGCATATACACCCTTTTGTTCCTGATTGCATTCATTCTGATACGGTCTCCAAGCAGCGCCCCGCCTGTTTTCTTTTTTGTGGGGTCTACAGAAATTATACCAATATGCTTATCGGGAAAATCGAGCAGGAAACGCCTAACCAATTCATCCACCATGGAGCTTTTGCCTGCACCGCCTGTACCAGTGATACCTAATACCGGCGTTTTGCTGGATGCAGCCTGTTCGTTTACTTTTTTAAGTGCAGATTGTGTTTCGGGCAGGGTTGAAAAATTCTCGGCTGCGGAGATGAGCCTTGCAATGGATTTTGCGTCTCTTTCAATCAGATGACCGGGTTCGCCGTTGAGCTGGTTGCCTGTTGGGTAGTCACTTTTTTCGAGCAGATCGTCAATCATGCCCTGCAGTCCAAGTGACCGGCCGTCGTCGGGAGAATATATACGTGTAATTCCGTAGCCTTCCAGTTCTTTGATTTCAGAGGGCAGAATAACGCCGCCACCGCCACCAAATATCTTTATATGCCCGCAGCCAGCTTCTTTCAGCAGATCGTACATGTATTTGAAATACTCAACATGCCCACCCTGATAGGATGTAATAGCGATTGCATTAGCATCTTCCTGAATTGCGCAATCTACTACATCCTGCACACTCCTATCGTGCCCCAGATGAATTACTTCTGCACCACTTGCCTGCATAATGCGGCGCATGATATTAATGGAGGCATCGTGGCCGTCGAACAGGGATGCTGCCGTAACAAGGCGAATTTTATTCTTAAGAGAATAAGACATATATTGTATATATTGAAACGAAGGGTAAAGTTACAAAGATACTCTGTAGTAAAAAGCATCAGCAATCACGCATTTGAATGCATGAAAACCGTATGCATGTTTGCGGCGAATTTATTTAATACCCAACTTTTGGGAATAGAAGCGGCAGGAAAAGCCTACACTGAAAATGCTCTGTTTGTCGTAACCTACATCGCCAAATATGCTGAACTTATCAGTGATGTAATAACGGGCACCTAGTTTGAGATAAGGTGATACATTGTGGTCCTTGTGGGTTATTGTACTGTCGCCTTGCGGGTATGCACTGTAGCTGACATTATTGAGAGATAAACCTGCCCCTATAAACGGATCAATATGCCTGCTGTGAAAGACATGGTTCAGGTGGTAGTATGCACTGACACCACCACTGAATACTTTTGTTTTGTTGATCTTATTGCGGGTAAATGACCCATTGTTGCCGGTAAATTCCTGCCTGTAGTTATAATAAAACGCATCGTAACTAAACATGGCTGCCAGGCTGACGTGTTTATACAGAGCATATTCCACCCGAGCATAAACAGGTGCAAAACCTGATGTATTGCTTTTCTGGAAGCCAAGGGGAAGCGAATAGTTTTGTTTATAGTCATCGAGAAAACCTATGGAAACGGAGGCTGTAATAGACCGCCGGGCATAGGTTGGATGAGACTTTGCGCCATAATTTATGGAATCCTGCTGGGAAAGGCCCATCATAGAAACCAGAATACACAGTAATGAGAGGATGTATTTCATATAAGCGGCATTCTGACAAAGGTAATGATGTTGGCAAAATAAACGCACCTGACCGGTAAACAAACGGAAAATCAGGCAGAATATTATGTCGTGGATGAATTGGGAGTGGTTAAAAATAAGATGTCCCGCGTTTGCGGGACATCTTATATGTTTTTAAAAGGATAATTATCACTCGTCATCATCCCTGTTTCTTTCTTTTTTCTTTGGTTTTGGAGCTGCATCGTCCTCATCTTCCATTTTGTCAGCTTTACGACGGTGAACTTCGTCGCCTGGCTCATGATGGCTGTGCATTTTGTGGCCAACATTGAAGTTTTTGCTGATACCAACATTTACCTGATGTCCGAAAGTGAAGTTGAAAGTGTTAGTTGCATAAACTACGCCTTCATATTTGTCGGTATTGTAGTTGATACCACCAATAGAGAAGTTAAGGCCCATTCCTTTACCAACATTTATACCCAGTGCTGGATAAACACCTACGTAAATACCATTGTGCTTGCCAGTTGCTGCTGCACCTTCTGCTGTATGGTATCCACCATGATAATCAAAATCGATCTGAGAGTAATAGTAGAAAGTTTCGCTCTTGCCGATGTAGTGAGAGTAACGGGCAAAAGGGCCAACCATGTAGTTGTTGTTAGTGTTTTTGTGGCCTGCATAATCTTTATATGCATCCTGGCCCCACATAATCTGAAGGCCAATTGTCCAATGACGGTTGAACTGATAACCAATACCTATGTTAGCGTCCCACATTGTGTTTTTTGCAGGATGATTGTTGCTTGAACCGCCAAGTGTATCGTGAGAGTTAGATGTGAAATCAAGATTCCCGTACAACAAGATACTATGTGGTTCCTGAGCGTTAGCTGTTGCAATTGTTCCCGCAGCTAATAAAGCGAGGATCAGTTTTTTCATACAGAGTGCGTTTTATTTAGACAGCAAATATAATAGGCTTTTTGAAAAAACAATAGCTTTGTTAAATAGTTTTTTTAACAAAGTGTTGGGTTTGACATGCTAATCAGGTGCGAATTTCCAGTTCCGGACAACAAAATGCCGGAACCAGACATATGGAAACCGGGAGCTATTTAAACCAGGAACTATACATGAGGTAATTTGTGGCAATGCGTTCTACCTCGCCTTTAAGCAGTTCAGGACTGATGTCTTTTACTTTTTTAGCAGGCACGCCAGCAAAAATACATCCGGGTGGAACAATAGTACCTTCCAAAACAACTGCGCCGGCCGCAATGATGCAGTTTTCACCAATCACAGCATTGTCCATAATAATGGCACCCATTCCCACAAGTACATTGTCTGCAATATTGCAGCCATGAACGATAGCGTTATGGCCAACTGAAACATTATTGCCAAGAACCGTTTTTGTTTTTTCGTAGGTGCAGTGAACACAGGCACCATCCTGTATGTTCACTTTATTTCCCATGCGAATACTATTAACATCGCCACGCACAACCGCGTTAAACCAGATACTGCATTCCTGGCCCATTTCCACATCACCCACTATAGTGGCGTTGGGCGCTACAAAACAACTGTCGGGAATAATGGGAGCAACACCCTTAACAGGCAGGATGACAGGCATAAAATATCAGTTTAAAAACGGAATAAAAGGAAATACGATCTATACTGTTCAAAAGTAAAAAATAAGGTGGATAGCGGAAAATTCTTTTTAATTTTGGTGAACAATACAACACATGCAAGCCTACTTAGAACTGCTTCAGCACATCATAGATAATGGCGTAAAAAAGAGCGATCGTACCGGTACCGGCACTATGAGCTGTTTTGGTTACCAGATGCGTTTTGACCTGCAAAAAGGGTTTCCTTTGGTCACTACGAAAAAGCTGCATGTGAAATCAATTATTTATGAACTACTCTGGTTTCTGAAAGGTGATACCAACATCAAGTACCTGAAAGAGCATGGCGTAAGAATCTGGGATGAATGGGCTGATGAAAACGGCGACCTGGGCCCTGTGTACGGCCATCAGTGGCGCAGCTGGCGCGGTGCAGACGGTACAACCTATGATCAGGTGAAAGACGTACTGCACCAACTAAAAACCAACCCAGACAGCAGGCGAATGATTATCAATGCGTGGAACGTTGCTGACCTGCCAAAAATGAAATTAAGCCCCTGCCATGCGCTGGTGCAGTTTTATGTGGCTAACGGTAAACTATCGTGCCAGCTGTTTCAGAGAAGTGCAGATGTTTTTCTGGGCGTGCCTTTTAATATTGCATCCTATTCGCTGCTGACATTAATGATTGCCCAGGTTACAGGATTGCAGCCCGGTGAATTTGTGCACACCTTTGGCGATGTGCACCTGTACAATAACCATATAGAGCAGGCAAAACTACAGCTGAGCAGAACGCCGTTTCCCCTTCCGGTTATGAAAATTAATCCGGCGGTTACAGACCTTTTTTCGTTTGATTACGAAGACTTTACGCTGGAAAACTATCAATATCACCCAACCATCAGCGCGCCTGTAGCAGTGTAGTTCTGTAGTGTGCGGACAAAATAAAAACAATACACATGATCATATCGCTTATTGTAGCTGCTGCCACAGATAATGCTATAGGCAGGGGCAACGCGTTGCCCTGGAACCTGCCAAAAGACCTCAGGTTTTTCAAGGCCACCACACTGGGCAAGCCCATAATAATGGGCAGGAAAACATTTGAAGCTCTGGGCAAGCCTTTACCCGGCAGGCTGCATATTGTGATCTCCGGAAACAGCGATCTGAAAGTGCCTGATGGTGTGCTCGTGTTCCAGGATATAAACAAAGCAATCAGTAAACTGGAAGAGGAACAAACAGAAGAGTGCTTTATAATAGGTGGCGGAAAAATATTTGATCAAACCATGCCGCTCATAGACCGCATGTACATAACCCGGATAGAAGCTACCGTAGCAGATGCTGACACTTTTTTCCCGGAAATAGACCATACGCACTGGAAGCTTGTGTGGGAAGAAAAACACACCAAAGACGATAAGCACTCTTTTGATTTTACATTCCAGCAATTTGAGCGAATTGAAATGTAGGTTGAGATCAGGGTTCGCTGCGTAGGTTTTCTCTTTATCCACATGACTATTCACGCTATTACTGCATACATCAAGTACTGGTGGAAAGCCAAAGGCCGCCACGGTACACATTCTCCCTTTGTGTATGAATTTGTGGAGCGGGTACTGATGAGTGATGCTACAGCTGACAGGAAATATAAAGTTGAAATTCCTGCCCTGAAACCGCGTTTTAAGCATATATTGAGCAGGGCCGCGGCGTATTACCAACTTGATGCTGTAACCCAGGTGTCCCGGGATTTTGGATTTGGCTCAAAAGCCAATCTGATTATTGTCAGTGAACTACCAGTGCAAGAATGGATACATTTTTTGGACAAACAAGCTCACGAACTGCAGAATGAAACTATTGTAGCCTTTGTGGGTATCCATCAAACCAAGGAACACAGCTCAGAGTGGGCCCGTGTGTGCGCACATCAGCGGGTGGCCATGAGCATTGACCTGTATGGAATGGGTATGCTGCTGTTCAGAAAAGAGTTCAGGGAAAGCCAGCACTTTATATTAAAATACAATCCTTAAGCCAGCG
>OMJB01000091.1 GCA_900299255.1 Sphingobacteriales bacterium | reverse complement strand
TATGGTAATATAAAATTTGCCTGGGAGGAATTTGAGCTATCTATTAAGCGGCGCATATACCTTCACCAAGTTAATCAGGATCTGCTTGACAATTTTGAAATGTTTCTAATCGAAAAGAGACTTGCACTAAACACTAGGACTAAGTACCTACAAATGTTTATGGTAGTGATGAAGTATGCAAATAAGCAGAAACTTTTATCCGCAGAGGCATTAGTGAATCTTAAGATTGCCGTAATAACTGAGGAGAGCGATAGTATCTATCTCAACGAAAAGGAACTTGAAGCTTTCCAAGAGTATAAAAACCCTGACAACCCTTACTTGGAATTCATAAGGGACATGTTTATTATAGGCGCATTCTCAGCACTTAGACACTCCGATTTCTCACGGCTCACAGAAAAGAATTTCTTCGAAAACAGAATCAGGACAATCCAAAAGAAAGTTGAGAAGAAAGTTGTCATAACCGTGCATCCGATGGCGAAAAAAGTTATTGAGAAGTATTCAAATGGCTTTCCTTATAAATGCCCCGTGAATGCTCAGACATTTAATGAGCTTATTAGAGCAGTCAGTAAGGATATTCCATGTTTAGACTTTGATGTTGAAAAGCGAATAACTAAAGGGGCTGATGTAGTGCCCATTGTCAAGAAGAAGCATCAGTGGGTATCCAGCCATGTTTGTCGTCGCAGCTTCTGTACAAACGAATTGTTAGCTGGTACAAACATTGAACTAATAATGGCAATGAGTGGGCATACTTCTTACAAGTCTTTCAAGGCATATGTAAAAGCAACAGCAGAAGAAAAAGCAACAGCAATCGAAAAGATTTGGGCTGAACGGTATAGTCATTTGTTGCAAGAAGAAGCCATTCAAGAGTAATCAAGCACCTGACAGAGCTTCAGAAAAATGCCACAAAAAATGCCACAAATCATAAAAAAGCGCTGTAAATACTTGATTTACAACGCTTTCGGTGATCCGGATTGGATTCGAACCAATGACCCCCAGCTTAGAAGGCTGATGCTCTATCCAGCTGAGCTACCGGACCAGTATTCAGCTTTGTATTGAAAAAGCGTGCAAAAGTAATGAAAATACACCAGAATTCACTCTATTTCTGATCGGGAGGTGCCTGCCCGTCCTGAAGTATGGTAACAGGTATCAGATCCTGTACATAGGTCCAGTTCTCATTTCGCCACACAAATCCATCATAACCTCCGCTGGGGGCATATGTATACTTTCTGCCAGGGTCGTTGGTTATGGAAACCAGCTTGTCAAAAATGATAACTTTCTTTTCTTCGTTCCAGTTCATAGATGCGTTCACACCTTTTTTATACTCCAGCACAAATCTGTTTACCCGCTGCTTCGGAAAATTAGTGGATCCTACTCCAAAGATAGGCGCACCAAACCTTGGCCCTTTCTCCCCCATCATCATAGGGTCCAGCACTTTGCGCGTTACAAGCCTGTCTTCGTCATTCATACCAAAAAGCGTGTACAACCTGCGCCCCTGTACTTCCTGGGTCATAATGCGGTAGTACAATGCACCAAACCACTTGCCGCCAGACAGCACACTGTCTTCAGCCCCCTTCCCTACCTGCTCAGAGTAATCCAGCAGCCCATATAATTTCAGCTGCTCCTGCGGCATCTGTATGGCTCCGTAGTATCTTTTAGAAATTGTTCCAGCTGTAATTTCCCAGTTAAAAATCCTGAAACTATTGTCGTCAGGGTAAATGATATTAATAAAATGCTTCAGGGAGTCAAAAGGATAATAATATGAATTGGGTATTTTAAGTGCCCTGATCAGCTGCTTTACAAATTTCTCAGACAGAAAAATATGAGTATCAGGTATAAATGCTTCATACATAGAGTCGGCAGTTGCCACCAGCGAATCTTCCATTATCTGCAGTTTTTCCAGATTCTGAGGCGCTATCTGCTGTGTATACCCGGCAGTACCCATAAAGAATGTGAGTGCCAGCACCATAAAAAACCGCGTTGCCGCATTTGCAATTCGTCTGTTCATTTCCCCTGTTTTTACCTGCATCAAACCTAAACATTTTTTTGTTAAAAACATATCAAATCACTGCCCGTACCCGGCACCAAACCGAATTAAAGGCAAACTTACATGAGCAATAACAGCATTAGGCGGATTTTTAAGTTTACACCTTTGATTATTGGCTCAAAACCCATTACTTTCGGGTTCTAATTACCTGCCTCATGCATGTGATACAACAAATACTTTTTATTGCTTTAACCGCCGCTTCCGTCTATATTTTTGTCAGAAAAATCAAAGAGATGAGGCGCAACATACTGCTGGGGCGCGATGAAGACCTCTCTGACAATCCAAACCAGCGCTGGAAAAACATGGTTTTACTGGCACTTGGCCAGAAAAAGATGTTTAAAAAGCCCATCCCTGCTTTTCTGCATCTGGCAGTATATGCCGGCTTTATCATCATAAATGCCGAAATTCTGGAGATACTGCTCGATGGTATATTGGGAGCACATCGCCTGTTTGTACCGGTGCTGGGCAGCCTGTATGGCTGGCTTATTGGCTTCTTTGAAATACTTGCAGCGCTTGTACTCACGGCCTGCCTTATTTTTCTGGTGCGCAGAAACCTACTGAAAGTACGGCGACTGAATATGGCCGAGCTGAAAGGCTGGCCCCGCGAAGATGCCAATCTGATTCTTATCACCGAAGTGGTGCTCATGTCTCTTTTCCTCATCATGAACACTGCCGACCTGAGCCTGCAGGCAATGAATGCGGAACATTACACTGCTACATCGCCATTCTGGATCACCAGCCACCTTACAGGTATATTTTCAGGCAGTTCCGCATCAACGCTGGTTGTTATTGAGCGCACTTGCTGGTGGCTGCACATCATTGGTGTATTTTTCTTCCTTAACTACCTCCCCTATTCCAAGCATTTTCACATACTGCTGGCGTTCCCCAATGCTTACTACTCAAAACTGAATTCCAACGGGGAGATTAAAAATATGCCTGAGATACAGAATGAGGTACTGTATATGATGGAGCCCGACAAAGCACCGGCAGTAACCGGTGAGCAGGAACACAAAAGGTTTGGTGCGAAAGATGTTACTGACCTCAGCTGGAAAAACCTGCTTGATGCCTATTCCTGCACCGAATGTGGCCGCTGTACTTCTGAATGTCCGGCTAACCAAACCGGCAAAAAACTCTCTCCACGCAAAATAATGATGGATACCCGCGACAGGCTGGAAGAAGTAGGTAAGAACATTAATACCAATAAGGAATTTAAAGACGATGGTAAAACATTACTGAATGACTATATCACCGTTGAAGAATTGCGTGCCTGCACTACCTGCCAGGCCTGCGTAGATGCCTGCCCTGTGATGATAGACCCTCTTTCTATTATCATGCAGTTGCGCCGCAATCTAGTTATGGAAGAAAGTAACGCTCCGCAGGAATGGAATATGATGTTTGGAAATATTGAAAATAATATGGCACCGTGGAAGTTCAGCCCCGATGATAGAGATGCGTGGGTTAATGATGTTGCCTGATTGAATACAAAACCAATAGCAGTATGCCGATAAAGTCAATGGCTGAATACGCAGCAAGCAGTGAAACCCCGGAAATATTGTTCTGGGTGGGTTGTGCAGGCAGTTTCGATCAGCGCGCACAGAAAGTCACCAAAGCATTTGCACAGATCCTGGAAAAGGCAGGAATAAAATTTGCCATACTGGGAAAGGAAGAGATGTGTACCGGAGACCCGGCCCGCAGGGCAGGAAATGAATTCCTGTTTCAGATGATGGCCTACAATAACATTCATACGCTCAACGGATACGGAATTAAGAAAGTTGTAACCATCTGCCCTCACTGCTTCAATATTTTCAAAAACGAATACCCTGCATTGGGCGGCAATTATGAAGTGATGCACCACACCACTTTTCTGCAGCAGTTGATCAATGAAGGGCGTATAAAATTAAAAGGAGGAGGAGCGTTTGCAGGCAAACGAATCACCTACCACGACAGCTGCTATCTGGGCCGTGGCAATAACATCTACGAAGCACCGCGCGAGGTTCTTGAGGCTTTTGACAACGAACTTATAGAAATGAAAAAATGCCGCAGCAATGGCATGTGCTGTGGTGCCGGTGGCGCACAGATGTTCAAGGAAGAAGAAGCCGGCACATCGAGGGTGAACTTTGAACGGGCAGAACAGGCGCTCGAAACCGGCGCATCAATAGTTGCTTCTAATTGCCCTTTCTGTATGACCATGCTCACAGACGGAATCAAAAACAAAGAGAAAGAAGACTCTGTAAAGGTGTTGGATATTGCAGAAATGGTGGCAATGTCGCTGGAGTAATATTGCATAACGCTGCAATTGACTAACGCACCCGGGATATGGTTTTAATGTGTTCCAGGTATTTTTTCGCCAGTACTTCCCTGTCAAAATTTTCTTTGGCAAAACGGTATCCGCTTTCGCCCTCTCTCACCAGGCGAACAGGATCGCTCAGGTATTCTCTTATCACGCGATTATACTCACCTGTATTCTCCGGCTCAACATAACAGCCTGCACCCGCATCTTCCACCAGTTTCCTCGACACTCCATCTATCGCCATCAATATCGGTTTCTTGCAAGACATATAATCAAACGTCTTGTTGGAGTACACCGTCTTAAACGTATCCACTCTTTTAAGTACAGACGCTCCCATTTCCGATGCAAGTATGTACCTGAACACTTCTGCTTTGGGTACTGAATCCAGAAAACGCACATTGGTTACATTCCTTTCAGCGGCCATCTTTATCAGTCGCTCCTTCTCCATACCCTGCCCTATCAGCAAAAACAAGACATCGGTATCCTCCAGTGCCTCACCCGCATCCAGTAGCTGCTCGAGGTGATTGGCAACACCATGAGCACCTACATATGTGATCACAAACCTGCCATCTAATCCATGCTCTTTTCTGAAAGGCTCCCTTTCAAAATTTTTTAACAAATCTTCAGATAAACTAAAGTCGGCAGCGTTGGATATTTGAATCAGCTTATTTTCAGCAATGCCTTTCTTGTCGCGGAGCACATTATAAAATGCAGGCGTAAGTACATTTACCAGATGTGCACGTTTGTAGATAAAACGCTCCACCAAATAAGCCAGCTTTATTACCAGCTTGTTCTTGAGTACGCCAGTATCTATTGCAGATTCAGGCCAGAGGTCCCGCACTTCGAATAGAAAGGGCATGCGTTTAAGCCTTGAAACAAGGTATCCGGTTACACCCACAAACAACGGAGGCGATGTTACTATTACCACATCAAATCGGCCACGCACCTTAAACAAACCAGCATATAGAGCTGAGAACATAAAAGAGAAATACCCCCAGAGCCTGCCTAAAAAATGTCTGTTGTATGCCTCAGATACATGACACCTCCAAACCGTCACCCCACCCTGTTGTTTCTGAACAAAATACTTTCCTTTATACTCCGACCTTTTCTCACTTCCGTTATAATGCATCATTCCCCCCAGCACCGTTATTGTATGCCCCTGACTGCTCCACACGCGCGTAAATTCATTCCACCGCGAGCCGCCCGGATCATCTTCTTCCAGAAAATACTGATGGATAAGCAATATATTCATTACGGCAAAACTATAGAATTGTTGGCGAGAAGAAGGAATTAAGTAAAATAGAAATCATCATTTAATTGCAACCATAAATTGCTCACTGATTGAAATACTCGTATTGATACTGCTTTCGTGCGATTCAAAACACAACTCATCTGAAAGCTCCTTCCGGCCGTAATAAGATGAATACCAACCCTCAGTTTTCATCGGCTGCAATTCCTGACCCCGTGTATCTTTAGCCAAAAAACTGGCTACGTGCCTGCCACCGGCAAGCAAATGCCATAGCTGCTTCATTTTGGAACCGGTAGGCGCACCAATAATCTCATCCTGCACTTCCCAGCGGGGTTTCCCTTTTAGCTTAGTCACTGTTCGTTTATGAACAATACCCCTTTTCACCTGCCTGTACACATTTACTGCACCTTCAAAAACAATCGCATCCGATGTTTCTTTAAAACCAGCGTGTATTTCTTTGGGCCAGTAGTACCAAATAAACCGCCCACCCTTCAGCATCTGGTCATTGTCATCCAGCATAACTGTATTATGCGACCGGGTACCACTGAAATACCGTACCGTTTCCGGCTCAGTGTTATACTTGTAGCTGCCTGCGTCAATAAGAATATTTTCACCCTTGTACCAAACATCCAGATGCAGGTTGTCAGCCTGAAGTGGGCGGTCTTTATAACTTCCGCACTTGATAAATGTCAGAGTCTCATGCTCCCGAATCACGTAACACCCCCCCTTTGGAAAACTGTATCTTCCCTGCCCAATGAGCATTTGCTCTGCGGGCATGCCAGCTATTCCATACCAGGCCGCATCCTCACATGCAGCTATACCTGCATCAACGCCCAGCGCCGCAGCCAGTGCCTGCACCTGTGGCCGGTAGTCTCTGAAATGGCCCTCACTCAGTGTAAAAAACAAAGCACCATCGTTGGCTCCATAATTGGGCAGCCAACCGTTTTCTTCAACCATACAGGTTGCCAAAAACCTCACTGACCTTTTTGCCCGGTCATAAACAATGTTACTCATCTTTTCGCCATTCCGCCCAGCAAGTACAATGCCCCATGTCAGTAATTGCGCTACCACTCTGTGATAGTTCATAGAAAACTGAAGATAGCTGCCGTCTTCATATATCTGGTAGGCTATTTCTTCTTCAAACCACTTCCTGCCATTTTTCTTCCAGGTCTCAGCACCCGGCATTCCGCTGTAGAACATACCTGCCAGATACAAAGCCACAGACTCGGTTACTGCATGGTTGTTTCTCACCGCTATTCTCGAAAAATCTATGTTACTATATACATGCTCCATCTGGTGAAAGATGGCATACTGCATCTCGTTGAATACATTTTCAGTGAGATGTCGGGAATTTTTGTAATAGTACAAGACAAAGGTCCAATTGAGCACTCTCAATGATATCTCCTGGCTGCAACGGTAATTCGGCCCACAGTTTACAGGGTTGTTTTTTATCCACGACAATATCTCCCTGAAAACAAATTCTGCACAGTCCTCCCCATAATGATAGTCATACCGTATAATATCGTACAGGTAACAAAACCTTGATTTTTCCCAAACAAACTTTATATCTCCGGCTTCTGCAGAATAATCGGCAATCTCGGTCCAGTGTTTGCCAATATCATATTTGTATCCGGTATCGGGGTTTGTTATCCAGTCATATTCGTTTCCCAAATCAGTTAGCAGACTGTTAAACATGAGTATTTTGCCATTTCTTATGGCTTCGTACCTTTCCCTTAAACCAGTGTCCTGAAACTTTGGAATAGTGAGTTGCTCCCTGCTTTCAAAAAAAAACTGCTTACCGTTGTTTTTCCAATTTTCCAGTGTAATGTATTGCCTGAATGCAGGAGCGGTAGGGAATTTACTTCTATACAATCCGGATCTTCTCAGCAATTCGTACCTGACTCTGAAACCAACATAACGCCAACCCATGTTTCGGATCAGATCTGCCGCCTTCGATATGTTTACTGCCATTATGCTGATCAAAATGTTACTACAAACTCACTACCCGCATCCGGCTTGCTTGTTACCGATATACTGCCACCTAAAGATTCAATCTGTGTCTTCGTCAGATACAAACCAAACCCTTTGCTATCTTTTCCTGCGTGAAAAACCTGGCTCAGCTTAAACAATTTATCGCCATATCTGTCCAGATCAATTCCCAGACCATTGTCTTTTACAGACAGCTGAACCTTGCCTCCTTGTGTGCTGGTTGTTATAACAATTTCAGGTGCCACATCGTTTTTGCGGTATTTGAGCGCATTACTGATGAAATTATACAAAATACTTTCAAGGTAAATTTTCGGGTACAAAATTGTCTCAACCTCAAGTGACGTTACAATATTTGCATGGCTCTCAAAAATAGTGCTCTGTAATTGCTTTGTTACATCCCTGATGAGCTCCTGCAAATTACATTCATCTGCAGACATGGTTTTATTCAGCTTAATTTCTACAATCTGCATCAGCGATGTCAAACTGTTCATTAAATTATCGCTGGACTCTTTGATATAAGCCAACCCTTCAGCCAGGGTAAAAACCCCACCAACGCTGCCACTACTCTCCTCTGCGTTTGCGTGAGCCATAAGAGCATCTGTCAGCAGGCCAATATTGCCAGCCGGCCCCCTAAGATTGTGAGCAATTATATAACTCAGCTCCTCCAAC
>OMJB01000090.1 GCA_900299255.1 Sphingobacteriales bacterium | reverse complement strand
TTGGTGTATGCCTGATCTGTACCTACAGGCAAGTTCAGATATACATAGGCAAAGTTGGGATCGGGTGAAGGGAATAGCGTGAACGGCACGTGGCGAGCAGTATATGCGATTGGCGCAACAAAAAACAACGCTATTGTAACTACCATTACTGTAACCATGCCTTTGTTTGTGAGTGATTTGACCAACATCCTGGAATACCACTCCTTAAACGCAGGCCAGCTTTTATTCTGGAAACTGTGTATCCATTTAGACAGTACATATTTCTCGAGCAGAATAAATACGTAGAGAAACATCACAAAATTTCCGGCTGCCCACGACTTGCTTACGTAGAACAACAATGCAACTGCTGAAAATATAACTAATAGAATAACATCACGCTTATTGAAACTCCTTTTCTTATCATCGCCATCATTGTGCGGTTTCATAAAGCTTACCGCAAATACCGGATTGATTAAATAAGCCACCAGCAGTGAGGCTGTAAGGGTAATAATCAGCGTGATAGGCAGGTAAAACATGAACTTACCTATGATACTGTTCCAGAATGCAAGCGGCACAAACGGCATCAGCGTAGTGGCCGTACCGGACAATACCGGCAGGAAAACTTCGCCCGTAGCCATCTTGGCTGCCTTGGCAATGGGCATCTTGCCATTATCAAAAATTCGGTGGGTATTCTCTATGACGACAATAGCATCGTCCACCACTATACCCAGAGCCAGCAGGAAGGAGAACAGCACAATCATATTGAGTGTAAAACCTATAACCGGCATTACGAGGAATGCAATAGCACATGACAGCGGCACAGACATGGCCACAAACAATGCGTTTGTAACACCCATGAAGAACATGAGGATGATAGTAACCAGAATAAAACCGATGATGATAGTATTGATCAGATCGTGCAGTGTATCCCTGGTATTCTGCGACTGGTCGCCGGTAACAACTATCTTGAGATCGGCAGGCAGGTCGCTCTGCTTCATTTTTTTGATGAGATCAGAAACATGGTCAGAAGCGTCAATGAGGTTTTTGCCTTTGGCCTTGATCACATTCAGCGTAATCACATTCTTTCCATCCAGCCGAGCATAGCTTTTCTGCTCTGCAAAATCATCGATTACATCAGCTACATCCTTCAGATAGATTGCTTTTCCCTGCTGATTCCTGACAATTGTATTGGCTATCTGTCCGGCATTTTTATATTCATTCTTAATGCTCAGCACACGCTTCTGGCTGTTCATAGATACCTCACCTGCTGAAGCTGAGATATTTTCTGAGGCAATTGTGTTCTGAATATCGCCGAATGTGAGGCCGGCAGCCTGCATGCGGTACAGATCTACATTGATCTGAATCTCACGGTCCAGGGCGCCTACCATATCCGCACGTTTCACCTCCTTAATAGACTCTATATTGTCCTTTACTTTGTCGGCATACTTCTTCAAGCGGTTCAGATCATAGTTGCCTGATATGTTCACAGACAAAATAGGAAACTCCGAAAGGTCGATATCCTTTACTTCCGGCTGGAAGGGCAGGTTCTTCGGCAGGTCCTGCTTGGCCTTATCTACGCCATCTTTTACATCCACCTTGGCTTTGTCAACCTGAACAGCGGGATTGAACTCAACAATAACCACCGAATAATCCTGAAAGGAATTACTGGTTACTTTTTTCACCCCGGTAATATTCTTCACCTGCTTCTCAATAGGCTTGGTTACCAGGTTCTCCATATTTTCGGGAGAAGTACCGGGATAAACCGTCTGCACAATGATCTGTGGGAACTTGATTTCAGGGAATTTTTCTTTGGGGAGGGCATTATATACCACCAGCCCCATGAGCGTAATAAAAACGGTAAGTATGTATACAGCAGTGCGGTTATTGATCGCCCAACTGGATAATTTAAACTCTTTAAATGAATCTTTCATGCTGCAGTTTTTTAACTGGAATATCTTGTATAGAAAGTGTGTTTTTGGCTTGCCGGGTGAAATACAGATTATTGTATCAGCAGTTCCTGTCCGTTATCCAGTTCTTCGTAACCCTTAGTAACTACTTTGTCGCCTGGATTCAGGCCGGAAACGATCTCCACAAGCCCATTTGAATTTCGGCCTGACTGTACAAGTACAGACTTCGCTTTATTGCCGTCGGCTATGTACAGCATTTCCCCCGCCGTTGTTTTCTGGAGCACAGAAACAGGCACAACGAGTGCTTTTGGGTTTTCGTAATTGGATATCCTCATTATACACGACATATTTGGGTGCAGCTTGCTGTTGCTGGCCATATGAACCTGCACCATAAATGCCCTTGATGCCGGATCTACTGCCTGAGACACATACGACAAAGTAGTTTTGATAGAATCACCCAGGTCAGGAAGAATAATCAGCACTTTATTGCCCTGCTTTACTTTGCCCAGATAGTTTTCGCCCAGGCTGGCTTCGGCTTTCAGCTGGTCGTAGCTCACTACCCTGATACCGTTCATGCCCGGAGCGCAAGCCTCACCCACTTTCAGGTTTACGGCATCAATAGTGCCGCTGATTGGCGACACTACCCTGTACATATCACGCTGGCTTTTCAGCGCGGCAATCTGTTTCTGGGTAGCCTCATAATTTGTTTTGGCTGTCATCAACTGCACTTCAGTACCTATGTTCTGTGCCCAGAGGTTCTGTTGCTTCTCATAAATTGATTTAAGCAGAGACAATTGTGGCGACATGGCTTCAATCTGCTGTTCTATAGCCGCAGCATCTATCACAGCAAGCACCTGCCCCCTGCTCACCTTCTGCCCTACTTTTACAGCAATGCTCTTCACAATACCGGGCGCCTGGCTGGTGGCCAGAATATTCTGATCACCGGCAATCTGCGACTGTACCTCTACATAGGCGTTAAAATTCACAGGCTGTACTTCTGTTACAGATACAGGTGTAATCTTGGCCTTAACAGAATCGGGCTTTTTGGCTTCGAGTGTTTTTATTTTTGCGTCCAGGTCAGCTCTTTCTTTTTTGAGTTTTTCCAGATCGCCGTCATTACCGGCTTTGTTGCCACCGCCGCAGGAAGCAAATACTATTGCCGGAATAAGTAAGTAGGTGAGATGTTTCATTTATATCGTGTGTTTGTATTTAAGTGTAATAATGCTTTAACCATATTATTTTAAAAGCCCCAGTGCTTTGCGGAGGTCAGCCTCTGCATTCGTTACATCGAGTAGCGCGCTGAAATAGCCGTTTTGTGCCCTCAGCTGATCTGTCTGCGCTTGTGTTATTTCAAGATTGCTGCCTACGCCTGCTTTGAATTTTTTCTGTGCCAGATCCAGCACATCATTTGCCAGCTCCATATTACGCTTCTGGCTTTGTACCTGTAGCAGGGCGTTTCTGAGTGTAGTGCGGGAGAGTGCTACCTGAAAGTCTATGCTCTCCTTAATGAAGCTGATGTTGTTATTTGACTTTGCAATGTTCAGCTGTGATTCGCGCAGCTGCTGTGTACGCAGGCCACCGTTATAGATAGGCAGGTTTATCTGCAGGCCAAATGCTGAACTCAGTTCATATTTGTACAGCTTATCAAAAATATGTTCAAATTTATCAGAGCCATAATTGGTACCATATGCCCAGAAAACATTGACAGTAGGTAAAGCCGAGTATTTATACCTCTTCAGATTGTATTCGTTGAGCTTAAGCGCTGTTGCTGCAATATTATATTCCGGTATACGCTCATAGCTTTTTTCTTCTGAGAGCAGTGATATGGCATCGGCCTTATGCTGTTCAAGTGCTGTATCAGTAAGTTGAATCTGCACATCCATTTTCAGGCCTATCTGGTATTTCAGCACATCTTCTGATACGTTCAGCAAATTGGCAATCCGTATACTGTCAGTTGCGAGGTTATTAACTTGAACGCTTGTACGTTCTACATCTATTTTCTCTGCAAATCCGTTCTTTCTTGTTATTTCCAAATCTCGCTCCAGGCTCCTTGCAAAACCTAGAGAGTTCTTCACAATTTCAAACTGACGATATGCGATAATCAGAGAATTGTAGGCTTTAAATACATTGTAGCGGATGGTTTCTGTGGTTGCTTTCTCATTATTGCGGGCCAGTTCCATAACAGACTTTCTGGCTTTAAGTGCAATAAATACTGCTCCATCAAAAACCAGCTGAGAAGCAGTTGCGCCAACCGACCCTGCATAAGGCAGAGAGAATGTCACCGGTGCAATAGTACCCGCAGGGATAGAAGGGTTAAACGTACTTGCGTCCATAAATGATTTCTGTGGAATATACATATAGTCCAGTTCGCCCCTACCGTTTATGTGTGGGCGCGATGCAGACAGTGTCTGTTTGTTCTGCGCATCCTGTATCTGAACATCAATTCCGGCATTCTTTACTGAATTGTTATGTTTCATGGCATAATCCATGCAATCTGCCAGGCTTAGCCGCATCACTTCCTGTGCGCCGGCGGTGGTGCAGGCAAGCACTATGCACAATGCTGCGGAATAAATCTTTCTCATACTTTCTGAACTTGTTTTAAATATTTAGCTTTATATTTCTGGTATAGTTTTTCGCCCTTGGGTGTCATTATGCCGTACAGAAAATGCTCACCAATTTCCATGGCTACAGACATCAGGTCATTGCGGTCGCTCACCATCAAGTTTGGCTGTAATATGAGCATGGAGGTTTCTATTTTATAGCGGGCCATCAGGTCGGCATTTACATCTTCCCTGAAATATCCTTCTTTAATACCCTGATTGATATTATTGGCCAGCAGCACCACATCTTTTTCCAGCATCATATCCCTGAAAGACTTATAGGCCAGAGGAAAAAACCGCTGCATCTCGAAAATGGCCATCGGATTAATCTTCCTGTGCATGTCGTCAAAAAACGCAAGCATTTTCACCATTGCTTCTATTGCGTTCTCGGCCTCATTGAGTATCGCCTCGCAATTTGCGCACATGTTGTTTTTGTGCCATATCACTGACTCATTGACCACTTCATCTTTATTGGCGAAGTGGAGATATAGTGTTTTTTTTGATATGCCTGCCCTACGGGCTATATCATCCATAGTTATGGACTTAAAGCCATATTGGCTGAATAATTCCGCTGCTGCACCCAGTATTTTTAATAATGGTTCCATATTTTGCCTTTTCACAAAATCCGCGCAAAACTATGGAAACATTTTTTACAAAAAACGTTTCCTGGGTATCTAATTTTCTTATTACCTTATTTGTTAAACCAATAACATAAAAATGTATCTCTGTAATGCTGTATCGTTTTTGCACTAAGTTCATGAATAAAATACTGGTAAACAGTACAGATTAACAGCCTTTACTAAAGCTATTCGGGGTGACCAGAGGGCAGGGGTTTGATTCAGGGCCAAAAATTACTGCTTCTCATTACAGGGTTCCAACCGGCAACTTCGGTAATAACTGTTTTTGAGGCTGCGGCGGGGTACTATAAATATAAAGGGTTATTTTTGGGATTATAAATCCAATTCCGGACACCGTATTAATTCACATAGAAAGGCGGTTTAAAAGGCGCAATGGGAAAAATCCAAACACAATTCAGGGATCTGAAATCGCAGGGGAAAAGTGGTTTTGCTGTACTGGCCGACCCAGACAAGATAGCTCCGGCTGAAATGCAATACCTAGCGCGGCTGTGCAATGATGCAAAAGTTGATTTCCTGTTTATGGGCGGCAGCCTGCTGATGGCGCATCAGATGGAATTGTGCATACAGCGTTTTAAAACGGAAAGTGATATACCTGTGGTCTTGTTTCCGGGAAGCCCAGCCCAGGTAACACCCTATGCTGATGCCCTGTTGTACCTCTCGCTCGTATCTGGCCGCAACGCAGATATGCTTATAGGGCAGCATGTGGTATCAGCACCGCAGGTAAAGGCCAGCGGGCTGGAAGTGATTTCTACGGGATATATGATTATAGACGGTGGCGTTCAGACAACAGTTTCGTACATAAGCAATGCGCAGCCTATACCAGCCAACAAGCCGGAAATAGCGCTCTGCACTGCGTGGGCGGCTGAGCTGCAGGGTAAGCACATCATATATATGGATGCAGGCAGCGGTGCCAGAAAACCTGTATCTGCTGAGATGATACAAAAAGTGAGCACGCATATAGATATACCATTGGTAGTGGGTGGGGGCATTCTTACTCCTGAAAAAGTGAATGAAAACTGCCGAGCCGGTGCCAATGTGGTAGTGGTGGGCAACGCCATAGAACGTGATCCGCTGCTCATAAGGGATATGGCACAGGCAGCCAGAGCAGCAGCCACAGAAAAGATACTGAACTAACAATACCATGCAGCAATATTCTGAATCTGTTTGTATACCGTGGCTTATCAGTCATACTTTGAACAAGGCCAGTAACAAAACTATCACCCACCTCTGTAAATAATAATGATTCTCATAACCGGCGCCAGCGGATTTTTAGGACAGCATCTCGTAAAGCATATTGCTGCTGACGGTAAGCCGGCCCGTGCCTTGTACTATGCACACGCACCTGCGGCCGACATTGCAAACCAGCCGGGTATTGAATGGATGAAGGCAGACCTGCTGGATGTGTATGATGTAGAAGCTGCTATGCAAGGTGTAACTGAAATCTATCACTGCGCAGCCATTGTATCATTTGATCCGGGCAGAAGAAATGAAATGCTTCATTTTAATCCGGAGAGTACCGCTAATATTGTCAATCAGGCTTTGATACAGGACGTGAGGAAAATGGTATACATCAGTTCTATAGCCGCTCTTGGCAGAACCGGTGAAAACACAAAAACAATCAGTGAAGATGCAGAATGGGGCGAAAGCCGCTACAACTCTGCTTATGGCATAAGTAAGTACATAGCGGAGATGGAAGTATGGAGAGGCATAGGCGAAGGGCTGAATGCCGTAATAGTAAACCCGGGAATTATACTGGGAGCCAGCAACGGCCGCGACCTCTCTTCCAGGCTCATGCATATGGCATACCGGGAGTTTCCTTTTTATTCAAATGGCGTGACATCGTGGGTATATGCAGGTGATGTAGTTAAGATCATAACCAGGCTTATGGAATCCGATATCTCAGGTGAGCGGTTTATTGTAAGTGAGGGCAATACTTCATACAAAGACATATTTACTATGATGGCAGCGGCACTGAATAAAAAAGCACCCAGATATTATGCCGGTTCATTTTTAACGGAGCTTGCATGGCGCGCATCTACGCTGGCTGGCTGGCTTACAGGCAAACAATCGCTGATTACCAGAGAAACGGTGAATAACGCAAACTCAATTTGCTTATATGAAAATAATAAGCTACTCAATGCCTTACAGGGATTTAGTTATACGCCTGTTAAAGACGCTGTAAATGTTATGGCTCAGTCGTTTTCTGCGGTCAATAAAAAGTAACAAATATTTTTTTTATTACAGAAAACAGTTGTAAACTTGCACCAAGGAACCAATAGCAGTTCCATCCTTTCATAGAATTTATCTGATAATTCCCATTGTCTATTACAGGTTTCAGGAGAAAATCATCGATAAATCGGCGTTAAACGACTTTTTTATTTAAACTATTTTATTCAGAAAAAATACAAGCATGCCTTACGACATTTTGCAGTTAAATGACATGCTCATACCTGAGCTTATAGACGCAGCTGATGCATTACAAATTCAAAATACAAAATCACTGGATAAACAAGCCCTGATAAATTCTATTCTCGAAAGTCAGGCTAGCAGCACCAGGGCTGCTGACGAAGAGCCCAAAAAACGCCGCGGCCGTAAAGCTAAAGAAGATAGCCCGGCCGCAGAGGCGGAACAGGCTCCTGTAGCCGCCCAACCTGCTGCTGCTCAGGCACCTGCACAGGAAGAAGGCGTGGAGAAAAAGCGCCGCTTGCGCAAACCAAAAGAAGAAATAGTACCTGATGCTATACCTGTGCGCCCCGAACCAACTACCGACCCACTCTGGGGGCCGAATAAAAAAGAAAGAAGCCCTTTGCCGCATCACCGTAAGCCAGACCATAATGCCGGGCAGGCGCAGCCACAGCAAAGGCCTGCACAGCCACAGCATAACCAGCAGCCTGAAAAGGCACATACTCCATCGGCAGAAGAAGCAACAGGCATAACAATGCCGGTTGAATCTCCTGAGGTACAGCCACCGCAGCAAGCTGCTGAAAACGAAACTGTCAGGCCACAGCAGCATAACCAGCATTTTAATAACCGGCACCAGCGCAGAGAAGAAAAACAATCCAATTTCAACATCGAGTTTGAAGGAGTTGTAGCCAGTGAAGGAGTGCTTGAAATGATGCCGGACGGATACGGCTTCCTACGCAGCAGCGACTATAACTATCTCAGCTCACCCGATGATATTTATGTATCACCATCTCAGATAAAACTATTTGGCCTGAAGACGGGTGATACTGTAAAAGGCAATGTGCGCCCTCCGAAAGAAGGTGAAAAGTATTTTGCATTACTGAAGGTGGAAACCATTAATGGCCGGCTTCCGGATGAGATACGCGACCGTGTACCGTTTGATTACCTGACTCCTCTGTTCCCATTTGAGAAACTTAATCTTACCACTACAGGCAGCAATTACAGCACTCGTATCATGGACCTGTTTACACCCATAGGTAAAGGGCAGCGCGGACTGATTGTGGCGCAGCCTAAAACAGGTAAGACTATGCTCCTGAAGGAAGTAGCCAATGCTATAGCTGCCAACCACCCGGAATGCTATCTGATGATAGTGCTGGTTGACGAACGACCGGAAGAGGTTACCGATATGCAGCGCAGCGTAAATGCAGAAGTAATAGCTTCTACATTCGACGAGCCTGCTGACAAGCACGTAAAAGTATCTACCATAGCACTGCAGAAGGCAAAACGCCTGGTAGAAGTAGGGCATGATGTAGTGATACTGCTTGACTCCATTACCAGGCTGGCCCGTGCCCACAATACTGTGGCACCTGCAAGCGGCAAGGTACTGAGCGGTGGTGTTGAAGCCAACGCCATGCAGAAGCCCAAACAATTTTTTGGCGCAGCCCGCAAAATTGAAAATGGCGGGTCGCTGACCATACTTGCTACAGCACTTATAGATACCGGATCTAAAATGGATGAGGTTATCTTTGAAGAATTCAAGGGTACTGGTAATATGGAGCTGCAGCTGGATCGCAAACTAGCCAATAAACGCATTTTCCCAGCTATAGACATTACATCTTCATCTACCCGCCGCGATGACCTGCTGCATGAAAAGGATGTTCAGAACAAGATGTGGCTGCTCCGCAACCATATCTCTGATATGAATACAGATGAGGCAATGCATTTCCTTTTGAAGCAAATGAAGGGTACAAGGAGTAATGAAGAGTTTTTGGCGACTATGAATAAATAACAGTGCCAGCCTGCAGATTGCCATATTTGGGAATTATAGCTAATTTTATGCATCATATCCGGGCACATGGCACCTACTCTTATAACTATTATAGCACCTTGCTATAACGAAAGCGTTTTTGCTATTAAGTTCTTAGAAAGCCTGGAACATGAACTGTCCGGGCTTCCTTATTCTTTTTGTGTGGCAGTTGTAAATGACCACTCTACCGACAACACACTGGCATTGCTCAAAGGGTTCAGGTTCAAGGCTGCCAATATGCGCCTGGATGTAATAGGCCTTAAATTCAATGTAGGCCACCAGGGTGCTATTTATCAGGGATTACTTTACGCCAAAACCACAAACTGTAATCATTTTATAGTTATGGACTCAGACGGGGAAGATTCGCCTGCTGCTATACCCGGGCTGCTTAAACACCTGGATGCAGATATTGTGAATGTGGTGCGCAACAGGCGGAAAGAATCGTTTGCTTTCAGAATGTTCTACTGGTTCTATAAATTGCTGTTCCGGTTTGTTACCGGCAGGCAAATGAACTTTGGCAATTTTTGCCTCATCAACCGCAATGTGCTGGAAAGTGCTGTTTTTACCACATTCTCCCATTTTGCAGCATTTCTGTCAAAACAAAGGTGTGATACCCGCTATATAGTTGCTGACCGGGAAAGCCGGCTTGGCGGCCAATCTAAAATGAGTTTTAAAAAACTGTTTTACCATGGCTTCAAGTCTTTTGTAGAATATGGAGAAGATATGCTGATGATCTTCTTCAAAGGTTTCTTAATTATTATGGCATTGCTGGTACTGTCGGTGGGCAACGTAATTTACCAGAAGTTTATAGCGCATACTGCTATTTTGGGGTGGACGAGCCTGGTGATTATCGGGCTAGTAAACCTGGCGATAATCTGCATCGGTTTTTTTGTGTTGGGCTTATTATTGATCCACCTGAACAATCAGAACTCAAACAGTAAAGAACCAATTTATGAAATATGCGCAGGAAAACCTGTCACCGAAACTTTATAAATACATCTTTGGGCTCTTTTCACTCGTTGTCCTGAGCCGTTGTGTTTTAATACCCTACTACGATATAAACCTGGGTGGCATAGAGCCCAATGTAATCTATGGTATCCAGCGAATTTTACTGGGAGAACCGCTGTATCAGAATCCGAGTTCTGGTGCTTATGCCATTATACAATATACTCCGCTCTACTATTATTTAGTAGCGGAGGTTGGTAAGTTGTTTAGTTCAGACAGCCATAAGTTGGGACTGGATGTTCATGCTGTATATACCCTGGCCAGAATCATTGCCCTATTGTTCAACCTGCTGACGGTGGCTTTAACAGCAATGATTATACGCACATGGCGGTTCAGCTGGCTCTACTGTATTGCTTTTGCTATGCCCGCAATAATCATGCTTACCAACCACTACTACACCCGGGGCGATAGTATGCATTTGTTCCTGTTTACCGCGGCACTTTACTGCAACATTCTTTACAGCCAGAAAAACAGGCTTATATATGTGGTGCTCAGTTCGTTGTTTGCCGCTGCCTGCTTTATGACCAAGCAAAGCGGCATTCTCTGTATAGGCATTACGGGTTTTTGCCTGTTGTTTGTTGAAAGAAAATTGCTGACTGCATTACTATACGGAATATTAACAGTGGCGTTTGGGTGGGCCCTGGCTGCTATGTGTGTTCAAAATGACTGGATAGCCTTTTATCAGAATGCCTACCTGGGCCTTAAAAACGGCATTGACCTCAGTTTCTTGTATAGAATATTCATCAGCCAGTTTTTTCTGGAGATTGTACCGTGCTACTTGCTGGGGGCCCTGATTGTTTACCTTGGAATCAGGAAAAACACCGATAAGGTTTTCAAAATAATGGCATGGGGCGCATTGCTTTCATGGTGGTTTGCCGTTATTACAGGTTTAAAGATTGGCAGCAGCAATAATTATTTTATCGAATTCCTTTTGTTTGTAATTATTGCATTGGCTTGGTTCTTACAGCATGTGCCTGAAGACAAAATTCTCTTCCGGCGGAAAGGCAGGAAAATGTCTTACCGCACTTTTGCATTAGTAGCTTTTATCATCATGATAAGTTCAAAAACAATGGCATTGTTCTCAGGCGTATTTGTAGAGAGGGGGTATAAAAACGATTACCAGGAATATGCAAAAGAAATGGTGCTATATAAATACTTTAAAGAGCAGCTCCACATTCAGAAAGGTGAACGGATCTATTTTACGGAACGTAGATTTCTGGATAATGTTCTCGCTGAGTATAGTATTATACCGGTTAAAGACGTTACAACACAGGTATATCTGTCGAGCAGCACTACTTTTGATTTTAAGAGCTTTGAGGCCGGGATGAACAATGGAATGATCAGGTATATAGTCACTGATGAAAAGAGGGAAGGAATAAATGTGGTTACAACTTTTTACGACCTGCCATTTATAAAATTTGATGTGAACCGCTTCAGGCTGGTTGCGCAGGTAGCAGGGTATAAAATATTCGGCTATGTGCCTGCTGCATTGCTTTAAATAAAAAAGCATTTACAAGCAGGATCAGCTCCTATTTGTAAATGCTAAAGAATATTTGTGAGGCTACCTGTTAAATAAGAAGAAGCAAACAACAACTGTTGCTACTAATGCAATAAATGCAACACCGTAGGTCGCAAAATCCGACTGTTCTAATTCGTTCCTTTTCATAATGCTTGATTTTATTATGCTAAAGTTACGACGCGCTTTTGCACTACTCTACAACTAAATGAATAACGAATTGTTGATCATATTAATTCGCTTTTTAAGTTATTAATGGGTGATTACCGTTAACTGTGCCGTAACAATATCTGGCTCGTTTTTTGCGATTATATTCAGTGCTACAAAATCGTTCTTCAGAAGAATATTTTAACGGTACGGTACCTGACAGTTCCCAGATTTTCCTGACTTATACCCAGCAAAGCAGCCATAGGTGCATGATTCAGAGCAATCTCCAGAAATCCGGCATCATTGAATCTGCACAAAGGCTGCCCTTCAGGCACTTCATGGTAGTTGTTGCTCACCACAGTAATATCATCGGCTTTAGGAACTCGGATATTGAAAGATTTACCCCCTACAAGCAGGCCAAACTGATCTTTGTCCATGTCCAGCACTACATTCCCGTACTGGTCAATGTACCTGATGCCGCAGTCTATACCATCTGGTAACTCACGCCGTAAATTAGGTGCAATCCTCTTTTCAAATTCAAACGGAGTTGCTTGTAAAAGGCCTCCGCTTATTATGCTGCCCGCAAGCAAGGCGCACTGATTAATCCATTCATTGAAACTATACGGCTTTGCAAATTCAAAAAAGAGCCGGGTATTTTCCAGTTTGCCTCCGAATGCCAGCGGCAGAATTCCATTATCCGGAGCAATAAAATAATGCCCATCTTTTTGCGCTACCAGCAGCCGTGGGGTACTGCCGCCAAAAATATCAACAGCGGTAATATGCACAGAACCAACCGGAAAATACCCGAAGGCAGACTGTAAAACGTAAGCTGAATTGTCGAGGTTGTAATCTTTGATTGTACTGGTGATATCTGTTGGCACTATGCCATTGCAATGGTTCATCAGCATCAATTTCAGCACCGCCAAAGATGGATTACCTGGCCCCAGGCCTGACAAGATGGTTATTGCAATGTTGCTCACCTTTACTGAAGCTGTTTGTTTTGCAGTAAAATTAATAAACTAACTAAAGGAACGGTGATATAAATAATAAGCCCGCCGTTTGGCGGGCTTATTTTGACCAGTTAATTTGCTGTATTACTTTATACATTTATAAAGTACGCTTCACTTCTACTTCGTCGTACCCTTCAATGATATCGCCTACTCGTATATCGCTGTAGTTTTTAATTGACAGGCCGCATTCATATCCGGCGTTCACATCCTTCACATCATCTTTGAAGCGTTTCAAAGATCCCAGTTCACCTGAATAAACAACTATACCATCACGAATCAGGTTCAGCTTGGTCTGACGGGTCATTTTGCCATCAAGCACATAGCAGCCGGCAATAGTACCTACGCCGCTGATCTTATACACTTCGCGCACTTCAATGTTACATACAGTTTTCTTCTCCACCTTAGGTTCCAGGAGGCCTTCCATAGCGCTCTTGATCTCGTCAATTGCATCATAGATGATGGAGTATGTACGTATCTCGATATTTTCCTGTGAGGCCAGCCTCGCTGCCTGTATAGAAGGCCGCACCTGGAAGCCAATGATAATGGCATCTGATGCTGTAGCCAGCAATACATCACTTTCAGTGATCTGCCCTACACCTTTATGTACTACATTAACAGCCACCTCTTCGGTTGACAATTTCTGTAACGAGTCACTAAGTGCTTCGACAGAACCATCAAAGTCGCCTTTAATGATAACACCCAGTTCTTTAAAGTTACCAAGCGCAAGGCGGCGGCCGATCTCATCAAGTGTTATGTGCTTGCGTGCACGTATACCCTGCTCGCGCATGATCTGTGCTCTATGGCCTGCCAGGTCTTTTGCTTCATCCTCATCTGCAAATACACGGAATTTTTCACCTGCCTGCGGCGCACCGTTCAGGCCGAGTATCTGTACCGGCGTTGAAGGACCAGCAGTTTTCACCCGCTGGCCGCGTTCATTAAACATCGCTTTGATCTTACCATAATGCTGCCCGCAGGCTATCATATCGCCCTGGTTCAATGTACCGTTCTGCACAAGTATTGTAGACTGGTAACCGCGGCCTTTATCCAGCGATGCTTCAATTACACTGCCTGAAGCCGACCGGTCAGGGTTAGCTTTCAGTTCGAGCAATTCTGCTTCGAGGCCGATTTTTTCCAGAAGAATGTCAATATTCAAACCTTTCTTGGCAGAAATTGCCTGGCACTGGTATTTACCACCCCAGTCTTCCACCAGGATGTTCATATTAGCCAGCTGCTCTTTTATTTTTTCGGGGTTTGCGCCCTCTTTATCTATTTTATTGATGGCAAAAATCATGGGCAGGTTAGCCGCCTGTGCGTGCGAAATAGCCTCCTTCGTCTGAGGCATGATTGCATCGTCGGCAGCAACCACTATCACCGCTACGTCAGCCACCTTCGCACCTCTCGCACGCATCGCTGTGAATGCCTCATGGCCTGGTGTATCCAGGAACGTGATGTTCTTTCCGGTAGATGTAGTAACGCGGTAAGCACCAATGTGCTGCGTAATGCCACCGGCCTCACCTGCTACCACATTTGCGCTACGTATATAGTCAAGCAATGAAGTTTTACCATGATCTACGTGGCCCATGATCGTTACAATCGGTGCACGCGGAGTCAGGTCAGCTTCGTCATCAACTTCCTCCACCTGTTCCTCGGCTTCCTGCTCCAGGTTAATAAATTCTACATCAAAACCAAATTCACTCGACACCAGTTCAATTACCTCTGCATCCAGGCGCTGATTGATGGACACCATTATACCCAGGCTCATACACTTGCTGATCACATCTGCAAAACTCACGTTCAGCATGCTGGCCAGCTCACTTACTGATATGAACTCAGTAACCTGTATTGTATTGCCCTGTTCGGCATTTTCAGCGGCTGCCCGCTTATCTGCCATTTCATCACGTTTGTTACGGCGGTATTTGGCTTTAAGGTTTTTGCCGCGGGTTGACCCGGTAAGCTTAGCCTGCGTTTCCCTGATCTTATCCTGAATTGCTTTTGTATCAATTTCCTGCTGCTGCGCTGAAATTGGCGCGTTGCGCTGAATTCCCCTGCGGTCGCCACCTGGGCCTCCGGGCCTGAATGTGCCGCCGCCCTGGCCACCACGACCCTGGTATCCGGCACCACCACCCTGCTGGCCTCCCGGAGGTGGCCTGCGGTCACGATTGAACGGAGTACCCTGCGGACGGCTGCCAGGCATACCGCTTCCCGGTGCCTGATTTCTGTCGCTGTTATTCGAATCCTGCCTTGGCGATTCCGGTTTCTTTTCTACTGGTATGCGTTTACGCTTGCGTTTTTCTCCTTTGTCCAGCCTGCTGTCTGGCCTTGTACCACCGCCAGATGGCTGTGAAACCGGCAACTCAATTCTTCCAATAATTTTAGGCCCCTCCAGTTTGGGAGCCTTCATTTCTATGTGTTCCGGTTTATTGCCTGCATCCTCCTCCGTTGTTGTCTCTGGTGCAGCTTGCTCCTCTTTAACTTTGGCTACTTCGGCAGGCTGCTCCAGAACGTTATCTTCCTGTGATGCTGCTGTTTCAGCCGCCTTCTTTGATGACTCCTTTTTAACAGTTTCTGCTTTCTTTGCCGCACCTTTCTTAGGCCGCGAAGAAAGGTTCATATCATCCAGGTTAATCTTGCCAAGAATATTTGGCCCTTCGATTTTCGGAGCCTTTACATCAAGATGTTCAGGCGAATCGGCCGGGTCACTGGATTTTGTTTCGGCAGCAACTGCTGCCGGTGCTGCTTCAGCTTTTACGGCAGGTTTAACCGCCTTTGCAGGCTCAGCTGGTTTTACCGCTACAGGTGCCTCAGCTATCTTCTTTGGTTCTTCCTTTACCTCTGCTACTTTAGGTTTTTTAGCCTCTTTTGGCTTGGCTTTCACTTCTGCCGCTACTGGTTCTTCCTTCTTATCCTTCCCGGTAATATCAAGGTCATCTTTAGACTTTCTCAGGCTATCAAGCAATGAACCTTTTGGTAATGCAATCTCCTCACTCCTGCGTTTGGCAAGTTTGTCCTGAGCAAACTCCACCTGCAGGGCATTATACATCTGCTCTGTTAATTTGGTACTCGGATTACTGTTTATTTCAAAGCCTTTATCAGTAAGAAACTCAACCAGAGTTTCCTTACCGATATTGAATTCCTTTGCAGCAGCCAGTAACCTGGGTGTGTTATTCGTTGTTGTAGCCATTCTACTGTTTCCTTCTGATAGTTATTGCTAAAAGTTATATTAAACTTAAGCCATTTATACAAACCTACGCCATTTTAATTGAAAATGGCACCTCTCTGCACTCTGCAAACACCGTTTACAGAGAGTTATGCCTTTATTCTTCGCTGAATTCTGCCTGCAATACCTTCCTTACTTCATCTACGGTTTCTTCTTCCAGGTCAGTGCGGCGAATCAGTTCTTCAGCCGAAAGTGCCAGTACACTTAACGCAGTATCACAACCAATACGCTTGAATTCATCTATCACCCAAGGTTCAATTTCATCTGCAAATTCATCCAGGTCAATGTCGTATTCAACCTCTTCTTTCACATCCCTGTATACATCTATGCTGTAACCTGTTAATTCCTGTGCCAGCTTGATATTAACGCCTTTCTTGCCAATAGCGAGGGAAACCTGGTCCGGGTCAAGGTAAACATTAGCGCTGTGCTCCTCATTGTTCAACTCCATTTTATTGATGCGGGCCGGCGTGAGCGAGCGCTGCAGCAACAACTGAATGTTGTTTGTGTAGTTTATTATATCAATGTTCTCATTGCGCAGTTCACGAACTATGCCATGGATACGGCTTCCTTTCATACCAACACATGCGCCTACCGGGTCTATACGGTCGTCATAGCTTTCCACAGCCACTTTTGCACGCTCACCTGGTTCACGAACTATTTTCTTCACTACTATCAGCCCGTCCATGATCTCTGGAACTTCAATTTCCAGCAGTTTTTCAAGGAATGACGGATGTGTACGGCTGAGAATGATGATTGGTGAATTGTTCCTCATTTCTACCTTTTTCACAACAGCCCGCACTGATTCTCCTTTCTTGAAAAAGTCAGTAGGTATCTGTTCAGATTTTGGCATAATCAGTTCATTTCCTTCATCATCCAGCAGTAATATTTCCTTTTTCCAGATTTGATAGACCTCACCTGAAATAATATCACCTATCCTGTCGGCATATTTCTTGAGCAGGTTGTTCTTTTTAAGGTCGCCAATGCGTGCTGCCAGTGTTTGTTTGGCGGCCAAAATTGCACGGCGGCCAAAATTGCGCACATCCACCTCTTCATACACTTCTTCACCAACGCTATAATCTGGCTCAATTTTTATCGCATCTGAATATGGAATCTGTAGGTTTTCATCTTCCACCATTCCATCTTCCACGATCTCCCTGCGCCTGAATATTTCAAGGTCACCGGTCTGGTCATTCACGATAACGTCAAAGTTCTCATCCGTTATATACTTTTTACGTAATAACGTTTTGAAAACGTCTTCTAATACCTTCATCAGGGTAGGCCGATCAATGTTCTCGGCGTCTTTAAACTCCTGGAATGAGTCAATGAGATTAATGCTTGCCATATGTTCTCTTTTTCGCGTTTACCGCGCCATCCCGGCACGGATTTTTAATTAAAAAATAATTTGTACTACTGTTTTTTTTATGTCGGAAAATGGAATCTGGGTAACGATCAAAGACTGCTTTTGCTTTGCAGGCTTAATCTCCAGTGTAATATTCTCCTCCGTAACTTCTTTCAGTATGCCGGTCTTTTCTGTATCTTCTTTATCTGTTACGGTAACTTTCCTACCTATGTTTTTTACATACTGCCGGTACTGAACCAGCGGCTCATCAACCCCTGGGCTGGAAACCTCAAGCGAGAAGTCGCCGGCCGGAAACATTTCGGCCGCCTCTATCTGTGCATAGAGTTTGCGGTTTACCATAGAGCACTTTTCAATAGAAAAGCCACTTTCTGCATCCAGGTACACTTTAATGTTGTTAATAGGTTTCACCTTTACATTAACAACAAAAATGTCTGTACCCTCTAAAATAGGTTCCAGAAATGCACGTATTTTTTCCGTTGTTTCAGCCATATTTAATAAATGAGGGGACAACTAGTGTCCCCTCTCTTTTGTTTTATATCCATTGCAAATGTACAACTATTTTCATTCAAAACGATAATCAGGCTATAATATATGCAATTATCTTTTCATTAACATGATAAAACCGGTTATTATCCTATACCTTTGCGCCAATATGCTGCGAATAATTACCATTGCATTAATAATCGGACTAATATACAGGGTGCTTACCCGTTTTATTTTTCCTGTTGTGAATATTACCTCGGCCGCTAACGACCATCTGAAAAAAATGCAGGATCAGATCAATGAGATGAACCGGAATAATACCCCACCACCTGCCCAGAGGAAAAATATAAAAAAAGAAGGCGACTATATTGATTACGAAGAGGTAAAATAGGCTACTCCTTTTATGTCAGAATCAATATCTTTTTGGCATTGCCTCCGCTAACCGTTACGGTTGGATACGCTTAAAAACATCGGCCTCAATCGTCATTCCCTTTGTGAGGTGAATGGTTTGAATACCCAGCAGTTTTGCCCCTTCTATATGCTGCGGGCTATCGTCTATAAACAGTGTATGCTCAGGGCTGAGGCCACTGTCGTGCAGCACCCTTTCAAAAATCTCTTTCATTGGCTTACGTAACCCTACCCTGTGCGAAAAATACACCTTGTCAAAAAACACCCCCATATTAGGAATACCATGTGACTGCATCAGTATCCTGTTAAAGGCTTCTTCGTGAATCTCATTGGTATTACTGAGCAAAAAGAGATCGTAATGCAGATGGAGCTGCTGTAGCAACTGAAGCCTCCTCAGCGGAAAATCGAGCAGCATGGCATTCCATGCATCAGTTATCTGGCTTTCTGATATGCTGTTTGAAGCTGCCTGTTGCAACCGTGCTATAAATTCTTCCTTCGGGATAAATCCCATTTCAAACTGATCGAACAAATCGGTTTGGTGCAGTTGAGAATACAGTTCCTTAAAATCTTTGATCCCGGCCTTCTGAAAAGCTTCTTCGGTAAGTTTGTAATCAATGTTGAGCAATACTCCACCCAGATCGAATATGATGTGCCTGATACCCTGTAACATGGTGCAAAAATAGCCCTAAGTTTTTGTGTATGATTGCTAAACGTTTCCCACCAGCTGCATAAAGCCTTCAGGCCCAATTTCGCTTTCGGATACGAACTGCGCCAGATACGAGAGTATCATCACAGCACCCGGCCAGCGGTCATATTTATGCTGTTTATAAAACATCACCAGCCAGGTGCCTTTGAGCCACTTATAGCGCAAAAAAGAAAAAACGCAGCACCCTCACTAACATGTTTTCACTCTGCCGCCAGTTGTTTTGTGTACGTATTCTGCTGCCTTCCTCTTCATCGTCATGTACAAAAAGGGTATCATATGCGTCAAAAAACAGCCCTTTCCCTTCGTTATGCAGAAACGAGATAGCCATGTAGTAATCTGTCTTGTCGCCATAAATACCCTCCCTGTACCTGCCAAATTTCTCACGGAAATTTCTGCGGCGGATATTAGGCGTGTCACTGAACTGGTAGAACTTATAGTGATGCGGATTGCTTATTTTATATATCATCTCTGAGAATCCCTTACCATAAGGCTTCAGGTCAAGCTTCATATCACCAATGGCCCAAAACCGCGGATAATCCAGGCTCGGGTCTTCATTCATGAACTGCAGCGCATTCTTACAATTTTCAGGAAAAAGTTCAGATGGGACAAAATCTTCCTGTAGGTACAGTGTGTATGGTGTAGTTATAGCATCTTCCCCTTTATTGATACAATTGCCATATCCACGGTTCACCGGTGTGGCCACCAGGCGGTATTTATATATTTCCTGCAGGCGCTTCACCTCCTTCATCTCTTCCGGCCGGCTGGCATCATCAGATACAACTATATCTTCAAAAGTACATTGAAGTTTTGACAGGGCTGCCAGCAACCGTTCCAGCGACCGGCTACGGTTGTAGTGTGTAATCAGTAATGTTACATCCTTTAAGAACCAGGGTGAACTCATGCGTTGTTACTGTTTTTTTTGAAATTAACTACGTTTCTGATTAGCTGCACCAGCTCCGTATATCCCAGCATGAAAATACCGGGTATTGTATGCGGGATATACCTGCGGAGCTGATAATAACCATAAATAATGCCTGCTAATGTAGCCACAAAATTGGCTATAACTATACCATACAGGCTCATCAGCCATCCGGTAAAGAGCAATCCGCTGGCAATTTTTACCGAAGTAACAATGATCATCTTGTAGAAATTTGCTTTGGTATGGTGGGTAATATCCAGCGCAATACCGTTGAACCTGTCTATAGGATAAGAAATGGCCAGCACCATCAGCAGCCGGTAAACATTGCTTGCCAGCATACCACTCTGCCCATCGAAGTGGATGCCACCCAGCATTCTGATTACCGGTGGCGCAAACACATATGCGATGGCAGCCACGGGTATCAGTGCAACCGCCAGCATTCCTGAGTACTTCCTGAATACATGCTGTGCATGGTATTCGTTATCGGCATTGTAGGCAATTGCCATCTCTGATATACCGGTAGTGGCAAAGGTGCGCAGGGGCAGTTCCACAATAGCCATCAGGCGCATAGCTAGATTAAATATGGCTACCGGTGCCGCCCCCAGCAGAAAATTGATGATCCAGGTATCTACATTGCCCAGAAAGCTGGAGAAAGCCGTGGTGCCAAAGGTATACTTGCCATAATGGAATATCTCCAGTATACAGGCGCGGGTGCGCTTTACCAGGTACTGTATGCCCGAACGGAACCAGACAATGCCTATGATACTGGAAGAGCAATTGGTGAGAAAATTGTAAATGATCACATTCTCCAGTGTAAAATCATGGAAAAGTGCCAGCAGTATAAACGACAAAATGGTACTGCAGGCATTGATCATCCTGAACCAGAACATGGTGGTGTATTTTTCATCGGCCTGCAGGCGCCAGAATACAACATCAGATGGCAGGGAGCTCAGATAGTTAAGCCCTATCCATTTAATCAGTATACCTGTTTCGTAATTGCTGGTAAAGGGGAGATAGAACAGCGCAAGGCCATTGAGAGCCAGCACAATAGCGGTAAGCGCCAGGGCCAGAAACCACACAGACCCCAGTACCGTCAAGGCCCTTTCTTTTTCTGCACCGGCGTAAAACTTAACGGTGGCCTGTAGCCAGAAACCCATACCTGCCCGCCTCACACAGGCCCACAAAACTCTGTAGCACAAACCATATACCGGCATCCACCAGCGATAGGTTGTGGAATACGATATAGGCCATACCGAACCCAATAATGGAAGTGACGCCATTACCGAACAGCACTACAAAGTGCTTATTGCCAAATCTGATCCTTGCCAATACAGTTGCTGAATAGTACCGGCGAAAATATAAAAGAAATTGTGATTTTGAACATTGCGTAGCATTTCACGTTTCGTAACCTGAAAATAAAGACAGTACCTGTTTTTCGCCCGGCAACACTCTTTTAGTCAGTACACCGTTAGCATGCTGCAATCAACAAAAATTCCGATTTCAATAAATACATTTTCCTTTTTTCAGAAATTCTCATACATTTGCAACCCCGGTGAAAACAGGGATTGCCTTTGGGCATTGGTCCTATAGCTCAGTTGGTTAGAGCACCTGACTCATAATCAGGTGGTCCTAGGTTCAAGTCCTAGTGGGACCACAAAAAATACGCGAAGATGCCGCATTTTGCGGCATCTTTTCTTTTTTATAATACGGAGTTGATCCTTGGTTGTCCGCAGTTGAGTCATTTCTTTTTTCTTGTTGCTAATGGAGGAAATTTTTTAAGCTATTGCGAAAAATGATAGGGAGCTTTGGGAAATCGACGACGATACATATGGCAGCACACCACATGATCTCGAATGTTTCGAAGATGTAAAGGCAACGCTTTTACAACGCACAAACATAAAGTAATAATCAGGTAGTTGCACCCAAGCAACATCTCCACCCAGTGCTCATGCGCGGGTCGGTTCCAACACATTTAAATCAAAACGTAGTTAGTATGGTTTAGTAAGTGTTACTGCGCGGTACACTACTAATCATAGTGGTTGCATTTTTATCCCGAGCAGCTACATTCGAGCCTGAGCATTGGCGGGCTCTGGCAGTTTTTTGCATTTCGTTATTGCTATCATTACATCTGAAATAAGGAACTGGTAAAGCGTTCACAAAGGAGCAATAAAGTATTTTAGAAAAAGCAGGGCAGGGGTATCAGCAAAAAAGACGGCGCGGAGCCGTCTTTTATTTTTTTTAGCGTAATAACTTTTTCAGGTAACAGGTAGGCTGCACTACAGGGCAGCTTTATGCTCACCCTGGTTCATGCTGCAATAGTGGTTACTTAACAATCATGCTCACCTGCTTCGTTCCGTTTTCAATATAGGATGCATAATAAAAGCCTGAAGGCAGGTTAGCAGTGCTGATTTCACCAATACCAGATGCCACCTTTCTGCCATAAATGTCACATAAATCCACGCAGCCGCTGTAACCATCTATATACAATACATCTCTTACCGGATTAGGGTAGAATTTTACAACACCTACTGCTACGGCTGGCACATCTGTAGTGTTCACCAATTCTGTAAACGAAGTATGGGCGCCATTCCATTTGTCACCGGCATCGTCGCTGCTGGGGCTGGTGTTTACTGCATTTACAATTCCCCATGCAGTAACGGTTCCTGTTCCTGCTGAAGGCGCAGTCCAGGTTACAGCTACTTCGTAAGTAGTTCCGGTACTACCAGTGCCGGTGGCAGGAGACAATCGGGTATTGTGTTCAAGAATACTTATAGACGACGTAGTGTGCGAAGCCACGCCTGCCGGCAAACCCGAGAACGTACCTGCATTAACGGCCGTGCTACCACTGCCGGAGACCATTGACAATTGCATGCCATACTTCGGTAAATTGAATGTTGTTGTATTAGTGCCAATCATTTTAAGCGTATAGCTCATTCCGGCTTTGTATCTGTTTACTGTTGTACCGGCAGAATCCAGTACAAATGCTACATTAATGCCCGATGTAGCAGAGCTACCATGACAAGTACCGCAACTTACAGCCCCGCCCTTGCTGCCCGTACGGTTTGAACCCGGACCAGTAGAGTTACTTGTAAGTGTTACCAAAGCAGCCATTCCGGCAACTACTGCAAGTAAAATTCCTTTTTTCATATTGTCTTGTTTTTTAAAACTTTTTATGTTTTACAACAATTGCACTTCTGCAATTGCTGTTGTTTGTCTCCTGTTATTTACTCAATCTTCTCCTCCTTAAAAGCAACCATAAAAACGTTAGTTACTTAGCTGCGGATTTTGAATTAGTTCCCGTTTCCTGTACAAATTGTCCGCAATGATAAAAAACAGACATCGCATTATTGCCTGCTTTTTTTAGTAGCCTTTAATGTTTCAAAAGTTTGTACCAACAATGCTGCATCGTATTGGGGTGCTGCACAGTTGCGTTTGTATCCGGCACAGAGCGTAAAAATTGCCTTAAAGGACGCAAATGTATAAAATCTGTTTCAACCTGCTAAAGATAATAACCTGCTTCTCTGATAAAAAGCCGGAAACAAATTGTACAAAATAGCAACGGCCTGGTATAACACTTACGCCCGTTGTACGTCCAAGCCAATTAGCTACTATTGGCTTTACAGAAAATTCTACGAGTACAATCCTCCGTTAATAGATATTACCTGCCCGGTAATGTAGCCGGCATTCTTAGATGCCAAAAAGCCGGTAAGATCAGCAACCTCCTGTGCAGTGCCAAAGCGCTTGGCAGGTATCATATTCACCAGTTCCTTTTCGTCAAGGTCGGCGGTCATGTCGGTTTTAATAAAGCCGGGAGCTATGGCGTTTACGGTAATATTGCGGCGGGCCACCTCCTGCGCCAGTGCCTTGGTGGCACCTATCACACCTGCTTTTGCCGCACTGTAGTTTACCTGTCCGGGCATACCCTTCAGACCACTCAGCGATACCATGTTTATGATACGGCCGTAGCGGTTCAGTACCATTGGCGTAAGTGCTACTTTGGTAACATTATACATACCCTGCAGGCTTATGCCCAGCACATTATCCCACTGTTCATCACTCATCATAGGCAGCAGTGCATCGCTGCGCACGCCGGCATTGTTTATCAGTACTTCTACTACCTTGTCTTTGTTGGCTTCCATCCATCCGCCCAGTATTTCTTTCACCTCATCACGGTCAGCTACATCAAAACACAGTATTTCTGCAGGCTGGTTAAGAGCGCGCACTGCTTCGGCAGTTTCTTCGGCAGCATCCTTATTGCCCTTGTAATTGATGATTACACCATATCCCAGTTCTGCCATTTTCAGGCACACTGCCCGGCCTATTCCCCTTGAGCCTCCGGTTACGAGGGCATACTTATTTTGACTCACTTGATACGGCGTTTAGTTCTTTATGAAAATGTTCTGTGATGTCGGTTTCTATCAGCCATGCTTTTAGCTCGCGCAGCTTTGGCGATGCTGCAAAATCTTCGGTAAAGAACGGGAATATCTTACGGGCATTTTCATACAGCCATTTGGTGGCCGGCGAAAGCCTGCCGCTGATCTGCCTGATATCTATTGCCTGCATCAGCGCGGCCAGCTCCACAGCCAGTACCTCGTGCGCATTCTCTATTACCTGGCTGCATATGATTGCCGCATTGCACCCCATGCTCACTATGTCCTGGTTATCATTGTTGTTGGGTATGCTGTGCACATACAGCGATGTGCTCAGTGCCTGGTTCTCTGCCACGGTTGATGTAGCGGGATACTGCATACCCTGCAAACCAAAATTAAGACCCAGCTTGCCTGCATTGGTAAACGCCGGCAGCTTCTGGTTCAGGTGCGGGTTCAGCAGAAAGTTCAGCTGCCTTTCTGCCAGCATAGACAGCTTTGTAACTACCAGTTTCAGCTTGTCCATTTCCAGTGCCACATAGTCGCCATGGAAGTTGCCACCGTGAAAAATATTTTTGTTTTTGCAGTCTACTACCGGGTTGTCATTTACAGAGTTCAGCTCATTTACAATCACCTCCTCTGTATTCATTACTGTATCCAGCACAGCTCCCAGTATCTGTGGCACACAGCGCAGTGAGTAATATTCCTGCACTTTATCGTTGATCACATTTTCAGTAACCTCCCTTTCATAAAGGTGTTCATCTCTTTTGCGCAGCAGCCTGCTTTTGGCACCAAAGGTGCGCATCCACTCAGCAATTTTTGATTGCCCGCTGTGCAGTTTTACATTATTCAGTTCAGCCGAGAATGAATCATTATAGGCCTCCATCATCTCGTTGATCATCAGTGACAGCAGCAGGCTCCATAATACAAGCCTCTTTGCCATAATCACGTTGATGCAGCCGATACCCGTCATTGCTGATGTACCGTTCAGTATAGAAAGCCCCTCGCGTATGTGTACTTCCATTGGCTTCAGGCCAAGTGCTTTATACACATTTTTCGCGGGTGTTATTTTTCCATTAAAATAAAATTCGCCCTCTCCTATCAGGCCCAGTGCCAGGTGTGCCAGCTGCACCAGGTCGCCGCTGGCACCTACACCACCATGCGTATAAATGCACGGGTAAGCTTCGTTATTGATCAGGTCTGCCAGCAGTTTTACCGTATCCGGATGAATGCCCGAATAACCCAGCATCATAGTATTGAGTCTGGCCAGCATCAGTGCCCTTGTCTGCACGGGGCTCATTACCCTTCCCATGCCAGAGCTGTGGCTGCGTACCAGATTATACTGCAGCTGTTTCAGGTCGGCATCGTCAATGCGGTACTGCGCCATTGGTCCAAAGCCGGTATTGATACCATATATAAGTTTCCCCTTAGAAAATACTTTCAGAAACTCATAACTGCGTTTCACTTCGGCCAGTGCACTGCTGCTTATGGAAACCTGCTTATTATGCAGTACAATTTTTCCAAATTCTGTGATGTCAATTTTTTTCCTCCCTCCGGCAATCATCCTTTTTCAATAAGTTTTATATAAAGGCCGCAAAGATAGAAAAAAGGACACCCTTTGTATATAGATATGTATATGTGTTATGCGTAAAATTACTTTTTGCTGATCTGGGACGTAAAGGGATTGCGCAGATTGGCATAATCCATCAGGTCTACCTTTATACTGCCCACCAGAATTGGGCTTTCCACCCTCAGGGGCAGATGGTTAGCGTCGTCTGATACCCATACTATCATCTTCTCTCCGCCTGAGAATATGGTACCTGAAATAAGTAGCGGCACAATCTTTATTGCCCTGTACTTGCCCATTTTGGTTTCTATCTCTTCCTTTCCCATGTATTTAATATACAGCTGGTAGAGCTGGTTATCCAGAAACATATTGAATGGTATCTTATCCCCGGGATTGTATTTGTTATAATCAATATTCCTGGCAAAATAAATGGCAGAAAGCACGTCCTGGGTGCATTTGGGGATGATGTAGTTTTTTTTGTCAGAGGTAGCTACTCCGTTCTTATGGTCAAACAATACATCCTGGTGTATTCTGGTACTGCCCTCCTGCACATTTCTTACAAACCTGTCCGGCGACATAGTTTCTGCGTTGATGTAGGTTTCGTAGCGGTCATTAACCTTGAAAAACCACTCGTAAGAGCTGGCTGTTTTACCATCACCGATTATATGAAAATCTTTGTGCCCGTTCACATCCTCAAGAGTGGTGTTGAAATGGGCAGCACCTGCATTGATCCATATAAAGCTCATGTTGTAATACACATGGAATGTCAGCTTTTCACCCGCGTTGAAACTCGTGTTTTTCGCCGAGCAAAAATCATTCTGCCCGTATACCATAGCCACACTTGACCGGAACAGCACAATAATCACCGCCAAAAATCTTAACAATTTTCCCATTCTTAATGTTATCATAAAGCTTTTATTCTTCC